>CAZHLB010000023.1:665-21650 GCA_964533005.1 uncultured Saprospiraceae bacterium | reverse complement strand
CTTCCCCCCATCCACGTCCTTGATAAACTGAATCACCCCCGGAAAATAATGCCGCTGGTCGTCCCACATGCTCATGTGGCTGCCGTCGGGGCAGTGCAGGTAGCGACCTTTTTTCACTTGGGTGCTCATCCATTTCATGTGCTCAGGATCCATCGTGTCATGCGTGGCGCCAATCATCAAGGTCGGAACGGTGATTTTTGGCAGGTCGGCGGAGACGTCCCAGGTTTCCAGGCGACCGGCGATGCCGAACTCGGACGGACCTTGCATGAGGGTGTAAATTTCACCGTTCACGTGCTCGAAAGTGCGGTTCACGGCGTCGGGCCACTCGGGCAGGCGGCAAAGGTGTTTTGCGTAAAAATTCGGCAAGAGCAACTCCATGTAGCGAGGATTGGCAAAATCGCTTTTCGCTTCGAGCGCCATGATTTCCGCTAAAACCTTCGGATCCATCTGTTTTGCCAGCACTTCCTCGGCGTATTTGTCGTAGAGCGGTGCGCTGGACATCATGTTTGAAATGACCAATCCTTTCAGGTTTTGCTGGTATTTCAAGGCATATTCCAATGCAAGAATGCCGCCCCAGGAATTGCCGAGCAGGTAAAAATTGGAGTTGTCCAAGCCCAGTGCCTGGCGCACCTGTTCGACCTCTTCGACGAAGCGAGCGGTCGTCCAAAGGCTGCTGTCTTTGGGCTGGTCGGAGTAGTACGAGCCGAGTTGATCGTAGAGGTACATTTCCCAGCCTTCGGCGGGCAGGAAGCTCTCGAAACTTTCCATGTATTCGTGCGTGGCGGCGGGTCCGCCGTGCAACAGGAGGACTTTGACGCGGGGGTTGTCGCCGATTTTTTTTGTCCAGACTTTGAATTGCCCGGCGGGGGTTTGAATCGAAACCATTCGGACGCCTGCGGCGTGGACGACGTTGAAATCGTAGGTCGGGCTGTCGGTTTGACTGGCAGCCGTTCCGGCAGGCTCATTTTTGCAGGATGCGAGTAAAAGAAGGACGATGGAGAGGAGAATTGCGCTTTTCATGGCAGTTGAATTTTGATGTGAAAACAGGAAAGCAAGTTCCTGATTTTCAGGCTAAAAGTAGAAAGCAAAAAGGCAAAAGTGCGCTCCACTTTTGCCTTTTGCCTTTCTACTTTTTCCTTGAAACACTACCGGTTCACGCCTGTCGTAATCACAATCACCCCGTTGGCGCCCCTTGCCCCGTAAATGGCAGTTTCGCCTGGCGATTTCAGCACTTCCACCCTGGCAATATCATAAACGCTGACTGCATTGGCGGCAGAAGCATAACTGCGACCGACCGGCACGCCGTCAATCACAAACAGCGGCGCTCCGCCTCGAATCGTAACCCGTGTGCCGAAGGCAGTTTCATCCACCATCACGCCGGGAACTCGAATCAAAATATCCGCCAGCGAGGTCGGGTGATTGACTTCATAAACGGTGTCGTCAATATCTACTTTTGAAGTTTCGGAAGCGTCCGTCGTGCTGCCGGTTCGAGTGCCTGAGCAGGCGGCAAACAGCAGGACGAACAGGAAAAGGCTGGAAAAAATGATGTGCTTTTTCATGGCTTGGGAGATTTTTTACCCAAGTCGAGGCTGTATCATAAGTCAATTTAAAAATGAAGTGGCAGAATATCTCACGCAAAGACGCAACATCGCCAGGCAATGATTTGGATTTGTAGGGTCGTTGAGTCGTTGAGTGAAATCATATTTGGCGACCCTTTTCAAAAATTGACTTATGAGACAGCCTCGGACTGATTCAGGTAAAACAATCGAGACGGAGAAGCCACGAACGGAAAGGGCTGATTAACACAAATTTAGCCGCCGGGAGCGGCTGCTTCATTCATTCTTGAACAGGTCTTCGGCGCTGATGACGAAGCCGGGAATGACCGGCTCGGCGCTGCACAAGTCTTTGTCTTGACACACCATTACATTTTTTGGCGACCTATACACGTAAACCTGTTCAAATTCTGGAAAAATCAACCAAACGACTTGAATGCCTGCCTTGAAATATTCTCCTAATTTCCGCATGACCTTGTTGATTTTGTCGTGGTCGGAAATGATTTCAATGGCAAAAGCTGTGATGGGCTTGGCGTCTTTTTTCTTCGCTGTTTGGCGGATTTGTTCAGCCGTGTAGTAAGCAAGGTCAGGCACTCGAATTTGAGTTGGGGTTGTTCGATTGATAACCTCCATAGCTATGCGACCGCCAGCGGAAGGTTTTACTTTTTCGAGAAGAGAGGACAAGTTGTCCCATAAATAAAGTGTGCTTGGTATAATCATTTTGGTTGATTTTTCAATGACGCCATCGTTCCATTCGTACTTGTAACCATCTTCTGGTTGTTCCCACTCGAGGAATTCTTCGAGGGTGGCTGGCAAATGCGAAGACTTCCTTTTTTGCCCGTTTTCCAATTTGACAGGCTTTGAAATGGCAGGCGCTGTTGCTTCTAAAATCATGGCGAAGAATTTTTTCTTTGATTTGAATGGCTGGTTTTCCTACAAACGTAACCCAATTTGCCGACTTCCGGCAACGACAGGAACAAAGTTTTTTCTCCATTTTCGCCTGATGAAACTCCCCCGCCAACTGAAAACGTGCCTCCTTTTTTCTGCCTTCGCCGCCTGCCTTTCCGCGCAGCCAAGCCCCAGCGCTTTTGTCAAATACACCTCCGACCAGGGCTTGTCCAACGACCACGTGAACGACATCGTGAAAGACCGGCAGGGCTTCCTCTGGGTCGCCACTTTCGATGGGCTGAACCGCTTCGACGGGCACTCGTTCCGGCAGTTTTTTCACGACCCGAAAAAGAAATCCGGCGAAGGTTTGCCCGACAATTTCATCAAATACCTCAGCCTGTCGCCCGGCGGCGACATTTTCATTTCCACCAACAAAGGCTTGTGCCGCCTGCGCCCTAACACGCTGGAATTCAGCCCCTTCCTGCTGCCGGAAAGCAAGGACACGGTGGAAAATGACAATTTTGGCAAGGTCGTTTTCGACCCCGAAGGCAAAGGCTGGGTCAGCGGCTGGCAGTCAGTGCATCGGTTCGACCCGGAGACGGGCGAGGTCGTTTCCTTCCCGGTCGAGTTGCGAAATGCAGGCTACGATTGCACCTACTTAGACGGCGACGGCAGGCTTTGGCTGTTGTTCGCCGACAAGATTTCCTACTTCGATACCCGCTCGAAAAAGCTGCGGCGCTTCCTCGCCTACGACCCCGGCAACCCGCTCGCAGGCGCAGGTTTGCTGCACGTGCAGCAAGACCAGCGAGGCACGATTTGGATTGGCTCCTGGTCGAGAGGGCTGTTGAAATACGACCCGGCGCTCGACACCATTTTCGACGTGCCCGACAAAAATTCACTCGCCCGCTTCATCCTGCCCGACGCCGCCAGCGCCGGGCATCCTTTTCTCTGGATTGCCGGCGGGCTGCATGGGCTTTATATTTATTATCCCGACACGGACGAGGATTTCCAATTCGCCCCCGACCGCAGCGACCCCTGGACACACAATCACTACCTGCCCAGCGTGCTTTTCAAGGACGAAACCAGCAGCAGCGTTTGGATTGGGACGGAAGTCGGGCTGGAACATTATGCGCCGTTGGGCATTCGGTTCGGGCGGGTTTTGCTGCCGAAAAAACTCAATGCCGGGCAGTTCAGCCTCATGTCGAGCGCCGTCAGGGATGCCACCGACCCCAGCGGCGACACTTATTTCATCGGCATGTGGGGCAGCGGCATTTTTAAATGGAACCGCAGGCTGAACGAGAAGGAGCATTTTCACCAGGGTAATTCAGGGCTTGCCAGCAATGGCATTTTCTGCATGATGCAAGACCGCCGGGGCTTCATCTGGGCGGGCGCTTACGACGTGGTCAGCCGCCTCGACCCGCGCACCGGCAAGTGGCGCAGTTGGCGCATTTGGGCAAAAAGAAACAACACCAACAATGCCATCCTGAGCTGCATCGAAGACCGGCAAGGCGGCTTGTGGTTTGGCGGAAACCGCAGCGGCTTGTTTCGCTACAACCCGGCGACCGACCAAATCGAAGACGTGACGTTGCCCCCGGAAGCCTACACGCCCAATGGCAGGCTCTACGTGTACAACATGAGCCTCGACCGGCAAGGCAGGATTTGGTTAGCCACCCGCCACCATCCCGTTCTGTTCGACCCGGAAACGGGCAAAACGCAGGTTTTCAAAGTCGAAAAAGGGAAAGAAGACTACAATCTCTGGGAAAGTGTGGTGGTCGCCGCCACCGGCAAGCTCTACGTTTGCAGCCGGGAATGCCTGCTCGAACTGGATAGCGCCTGCAACGTGCTGCGAATTTTCAATACGGAAAACGGCTTGCGAAGCCGCTTTCCCGGCAAGTTGGTGGAAGACCACCTGGGGCGCATTTGGTTCACTTCGACTTACCTGCTACATTGTTTCGACCCGGAAACCGGCAAGTTCAACTACTACGGCACGGCGGACGGGCTGTTCAAAAACACGATGACCGACGCGCTGGTCAAGCTGCCCAACGGCGAGATTTTCGTGGGTTTCCAGGATGCTTTCAACTATTTCGACCCGGTGAAAATGCGCCGGAACGGGATGCCGCCGCCCGTCGCCTTCACCGCTTTCAAAGTGATGGACAAGGAGCGGAAGCCGGTGATGCGGTCGGTCAGGCAGTTCAACCGGGGCTTTTTTTCTTCGAAAAATCAAAGCCGCCAGCTCGATTCCGTGCTCGTGCTGAACCCTGGCGAGAACATTTTCACCATCGAATTTGCAGCCCTGAATTTCATCCAACCCGAACGCAACCGCTTCGCCTACCGCCTCGAAGGTTTCAGCGACCAATGGACGGAAACCCACCTGAATTTCGCCACCTACACCAACCTCGACGAAGGCGAGTATCTTTTTCACGTAAAAGCTGCCAACAACGACGGCGTCTGGAACGAAACCGGTGCTAAAATTTGGGTCAAAGTCATCCCGCCGCTGGCGAAACGGTGGTATTTCAAAGTCTTCCTTTTTGTGCTGGCAGGCTTGATTTTATTGGGCATTTGGGCATACCGCCGCCAGCAGCGCCGCCGCCTCGAAGCCTTCCGCCAAAGCCTCGCCCGCGACTTGCACGACGAAATGGGCAGCACACTTTCGAGCATCCGTTTTTTCAGCGAATTCGCCCGGCAGCAGGTCGGCGACGAGCAGCCGCAGGTGAAGCCCGTTTTGCAACGAATCAGCGAGAGCGCCAGCAGCCTGAGCGAGAGCATGCAAGACATCGTCTGGGCAATGAAAACCAAAAACGACCGGCTGGAAGACCTCGGCGCTCGCATGACCGAGTTCGGTTTGCGGCTGCTGGAAGCTCGTGGCATTGCCTTCAAAACCCGCATGGATACTCAGTTTTCGAGCGCCCACCTGTCGCCGGAGCTGCGGCGAAACGTCTGGCTGATTTTTAAGGAAGCGGTGAATAATGCGGCGAAATATGCGGAGGCGAGCGAGGTGGAATTGAGCTTGCAACTGCGCCGGGGCTGGCTTTTCATGCGCCTGGGCGACAATGGGAAAGGCTTTTCAATGAATGGTGCGGACGGCGGGAGCGGCTCCCCTTCAGGGGTCGGTGGAGGCGGCGGTGGGAATGGGTTGCAAAATATGCGGCAGCGGGCGGGGGAAATTGGGGGGCGGCTGGAGGTTTTTTCGGAGGTGGGAAAAGGGACAAAAGTGGAGTTGAAAGTGAAGGTTTAGTTAGCTGGTAACAGCCCGTAAACTCGAAAAAACAGGCATTCCGGTTGAAAATCAATGCACTACCTTCGTTGACAATTATGAAAAGATACTTCAACACGTCGGGTCCCAACAACCCGGAAGAATTTTACACCCTGCTGCGCCCCGACCTGATGGCGCAAGGGCTTGACCTGGTTTCCCGCAACCGCTACTTCACGATTTGGGCGCCCCGCCAAACGGGAAAAAGCACGTATTTCATGATGCTCGCCCGCCAGTTGCGCCAGCAAGGCTACAATGTGATGCACGTCAATTTCGAGAGTTTCACCACCGAACCGCTGCCGACGCTGATGCGCTACATCAACAAAGAAGCCCGCGACCAATGGGGCGTACAGATGAATGCCACCACTTTCGGCGACTTTTTCAACTTCGTCAACGAGTGCCAGGAAGGGCGCTGGGTTTTTATCGTGGATGAAATCGAAGGGCTGAACCCTGAATTTTTCGGGCAATTCCTGCATTTGGTTCGCAACCTGTACCATTCTCGCAACGAACATTGCCTGAAAAGCGTCATCCTGGTCGGCGTGTCGAACATCGTGGGCGTGGTGCAGGACAATGCAAGCCCTTTCAATGTTGCCGACAATCTGAACGTGCCGTTTTTCACCACCCAGGAAACTTTTGAATTGATGGGGCAACACGAGACGGAAACCGGGCAGCTTTTCGAGCCGAGGGTGAAGGAAAAAATCGCCGAAATCACGGCGAACCAACCTGGCTTGGTCAACGGCTTCGCCAGGGAATTGGTAGAGAGAAGCAAAGGAAAGCCGGTCATCACTTTCGAGGATTATCTCGAAGTCGAGCAATGGTACCTGCGGGAAGCCATTGACAAAAACGTGGCGAACGTGGTCAACAAAGCCAAACAATACCGCTCTTTCGTGGAGGGCTTGCTTTTCCGGGAGGGCAAAGTGCCTTTCAACATTCACCGCGAAGACATCCGCTTTTTGTACGTCAATGGCGTGATTTCCAAGGACGAAGAAGGCAACGTCACCTTCAAAGTACCCCTCTATCGCAAGGCAATTCACGACGCTTTTTACCCGTACATGAATGGCGAAAAAAGCAAAATGGGCGGCGAAATCTGGGCGGAGGAATTCCTGCAACCCGGCGGCGACAAGCTCAAAATGGACAAGTTGATGGCGGGCTACAAATCATGGGTGCAGCGCCGCAGCTTCAAATATTTTCGGGAAAAAGACGACCAGGGCAACTACCTGGCTTTGAAAGAGGCGGCACTGGTTTACAGTTTCGAGACTTACGTGCAGGTGGTTTTGGAAATCCTCGGCGGCAAAAGTTACCTCGAAGCGCACACCGGCTTGGGCCGCAGCGACTTGCTCGTTCACTTAAAAGGGCACGAATACGTCATCGAATTCAAGGTTTATTCCAACAGCGCAAAGTTTAAATCCGGCAAAAAACAACTGGCTTATTACTGCAAAAAGATGGGCTTGAGCGAGGGGCACTATTTGGTTTTCGTGCCCAATTCCCTGCAACTTCCGCCAGTGGTGAACGACAAGCCGGAGGTCGTGGAAGACATTCAGGTGGTGACCTGGCTGGTGTTTTACGACGAAGAGAAAGATTTTTGAAGGCACTTTCACCCTTTCATGTTATTCCCCACCAAGTATCCAAGCCTGACCTTTGCCAACATGGAAAACAAAATTCGCCTCCTCCTTTTTGAAGACAACCGAGACCTGCGGGAAGGCATGACCTTCCTGCTGCAAGCCACGCCGGGGCTGGAATTGCTCGGCGCTTTCTGCGATTGCAGCAAAATCCGCTCGCAAATCCCCGCTTTCGCCCCCGACGTCGTGCTCATGGACATTGACATGCCCGGCATGAACGGCATCGAAGCCACTGGCATCGTCAAGTCCTTGCGACCGCAAACCCAGGTGCTGATGCTCACCGTCTTCGACGACGAGCAGCGCATTTTCCAAGCCATCCGCAACGGGGCAAGCGGCTACCTGCTCAAGCGTACGCCTCCCGGCGAAATCATCGCCGCCATTTTCGACGCCTACCGGGGCGGCTCACCGATGACTTCGAGCGTGGCTCGGAAGGTGCTGCAATTTTTCCGGCAGCAACCGGCTGCGCCGCCCGCCGTGCCGGAGGAGGATTACAAACTCTCGCCTCGTGAGGTGGAGATTTTGGGCAGTTTGGTGAAAGGCTATTCCTACAAACTCATCGCCGACGAGCATTTTATCAGCATCGAAACGGTGCGCTCGCACATCCGGCGGATTTATGAAAAATTGCAGGTGAACTCGAAGACAGAGGCGGTTTTGAAGGCGCTGAAAGAGCATATTGTGTAGCCTTTTTTCGACACTGAATTCACTGATTTGACTGATTTTCACTGAAATAGGAAAGGCTCGTTGTCAACCAGCGAGCCTTTCCTATTTCAGTGAAAATCAGTCAAATCAGCGAATTCAGTGTCGAAATCAATCCTCCTTTCGGGGGATGCCGTTCCGCTCATTTGGCATCAGTTTCACCCCTTCGTGCGATTTCCCACCCCCTGCCGCCGCCCCCATCTTTGCATCATCAATTTCAAACAAATAATCACCCGGCTACTTTCAAAAACCACTTCCAAATGAAAACGTCGAGCTTAGAAATCATCCGCAATTTTTTCTCGCCCAGACAGCCGCAGGATGTGGCGAGAACCTACCGGTTGTTTGCCGAAGACGTGCTGATTTGTGACAGCAAGCAACTACCCTGGGGCGGCTGCTACCGGGGTTTGCAGGGCGTCGGAAACCTGTTGAGCCGCATGGCGCAAAGCATTCTCGCAGAGGTGCAATTGGAAAAAATGTACCTGCTGGGCGGGCAAATCCATGCGGAAGGCAGGTCGTGGGGCAGGGCATTGGCGACGGGAAAACGCTTTGACGTGCGCATCGCCCAACGCTACACTTTCAACGAAAACAACAAAATCAGCCACGTTGAAATTTTCTCCGCAACACCCGCTTTGCTGGAAGCCCTTCGCCCAAACCGCCCGGCGCCTTGAGACCTGAACTTACCTCCGAAACCTGCTCCTCTCCCGGTGGCGAGCGCCAAAGCTGGTAGCGATTGGCGAGCGTCCACCGGGACTGCCGGGGCAGCAAATTGACATTCTCCCCGACCAAGCCAACCGGCTGCAAAAGCCTCATTTTCAATCTATTCTTTCAACTTTCAAATTCATCCGAACCATGAAAACAATCTTTTTTTTCTGCGCCAGCCTGCTGGCTGCCGCCCTCTTCCTGAATTGCTCGGAAAAAGAGCCGGGCGGCTCCCGCCAAACTTCGCTTCACGAGCAAGCCAAGGTCGAAAAAGTCAGCTACGTCGAACGGGGTCGGTACTTAGTGACCACGATGGGTTGCAACGACTGCCACTCACCGAAGGTATTCACCGAACGCGGTCCCGAATTCGACTCCACCCGCCTGCTTTCCGGTCACCGGGCAGATTCGCAACTGCCAAAAATCGTTGACCGGGGCGCTCTCAAACCTGGCAACAACTGGTCGCTGGTTTCGCCGGAATTGACGGCGTGGGTGGGACCCTGGGGCATCTCGTACACTGCCAACCTGACGCCCGACGAGGACACCGGCATCGGCACGTGGAACCTGGAGCGGTTCCGCAAAGCATTCCAGGAGGGCAAGTTTCACGGCTTAGATGGTGGCAGAACGCTGCTGCCGCCAATGCCCTGGTTCCTGTACGCTAATGCTACGGACGAAGACGTGCTGGCAATTTTTTCCTACCTGAAGTCAATTCCGCCGGTGAAAAACTTCGTGCCGTCGCCGACGCCGCCGACTGAGTTGTAGCAGCCGGAGCCACTTGAAAATCATCTTCCAAATCATCCTGAACAGCCGCCCGGCGGCGCGGCGAAAGGCAACTTTCGAGGCGGCGCCGGGCACAAATTCTCAACTCAACCATGTTATTCTCTCAAATTAGAATGAAAGCAATCTTCGCCAGCCTGCTGCTGGCAACCACGCTCTTCTTCACAGCTTGCGAAGACGACAATTCGCTGGGAGGCGCCTCCAAAGGCGAAAAAGCGACCCTCGGCGACGGCTCTGTGCAGACCTACGTGACCACAGATGAGCAAGGAGAACCTGTTGAAATTGCCCTCGTCATTTCTGAAAAAGCCCTGCAAACCTTGCCGGATGAAGATGTCCGGCTCAACCTGGACTTTCCCGGCGAGGCTGGCGAAACGCCTTTTGTTTACATGGGTTTTGGCTGGAATCATCACGGTCACGAGCCAGAGAACATTTACGACAAGCCGCATTTCGACTTCCATTTTTACATTCAGAAGGAAGCGGAAGTGATGGCAATCACGCCTGCCGACACGGTGAAAGCCAACAGGTTGCCTGCTCCCGAATACCTGCCCGCCGGGCATTTCGCAGCAGGTTTGGTACCGCAAATGGGCAACCATAATATTGACCTTGCTTCGCCGGAACTGAACGGGCAGCCGTTCACGCAGACCTTCATCTATGGCAGCTTCGACGGTAAGGTGACCTTCCTCGAACCGATGATTACGAAGCAATTCATCACAGAGCAGAAGAACTTCGAGGCTGCCATCAAGCTGCCCGCCAAGTATGAGCACACGGGGAAGTTTTACCCAACTCGCTACGGCTTTCGATACGATGCGGGGAAGAAGGAATACCAGTTTTATTTGAAGGATTTTGTGCAGCGGTAGGCGGGTAACGCCGGATGCTTTTCCCGGCAAAGAAAGCCGGTGGTCTCCGGCGTTACTTTTAGAAGTTAGAGAACCTTTGCCGGTGCGACCCAAAGTCGCACCGGCTTTTTTTAAATCTCACAAATTCCCCTTCTTCAACTCCTGCACCGCAAAATCCGCCGCCCTCGCCGTCAGCGCCATGTACGTCAGCGACGGATTTTGGCAAGCCGTTGAAGCCATGCAAGCGCCGTCCGTAACAAAGACGTTCGATGCTCCCCAGACCTGGTTCCAGCCGTTCAGCACCGAAGTTTTTGAGTCTTTGCCCATGCGAGCCGTGCCCATTTCGTGGATGCAGTGACCCGGCGGGTTTTCCGCCAAATTGTCGAAGGGATAAATCTCTTTGAAGCCTGCCGCTTCCAGGATTTCAGCGCCTGCCGCCTGGATGTCCTTGCGCATGGCAAGCTCGTTTTCCTTGAAATCGCAGTTGATTTTTAGCATCGGCATGCCCCATTGGTCGGTCTTGCTGGTGTCGAGCGTCGCCCGGTTGTCGGGGTGGGGGAGGTGCTCTCCCCAGCCGCCTAACCACATGCTCCATTTGCCGGGGTCTTGCAGTTCTTTTTTCAGGCTTGCGCCAAAGCCGGGGTCGCCCATTTTTCTATCCCAACCGCTCCTGCCTGCACCGCCCTGGAAGCCGTAGCCTCGCACGAAATCTTTGTGTTGTTCCTTACCTGGCAAGTTGCGGAAGCGGGGAACGTAGATGCCGTTTGCTCGTCTGCCCTTGTAATATTGGTCTGAAAATTCATCCGTCACGCCAAACACGCCGACGCCGTAGTGGTGATCCATCAGGTAGCGACCGAGGGCGTCCGAATCGTTGCCCATGCCGTTGGGAAAGCGATTGCTTTTCGAGTTCATCAAAATGAAAGCGGAGCCGAGCGTGCTGGCATTCAGGAAGACGATTTTGGCAAAAAATTCCTCGGTCTGCTTGGTGTTCCGGTCAATGATTCGGACGCCGCTCGCCCGCTGTTTTTTCTCGTCGAAAATCACTTCGCTCACGATGGCGTCGGTGCGCAACGTCAGCTTTCCGGTAGCTCTTGCCGCTGGCAACGTTGCCGAAAGGCTGCTGAAATATGCGCCATAAGGACAGCCCCAATGGCAACGGTTTCGGTATTGGCAAGCGCCTCTGCCTACTTTTTTTTGCGGCTCACGGGCTTCCGTCAGGTTGGCGACCCTGCCGATAATCATGCGGCGGTCGTCCCAGTTTTTGCGTATGGCTTCGGAAATGTGCGTCTCAACGCAGGTCATTTCCATCGGCGGGAGGAACTGACCGTCAGGCAGTTGCGGCAAATTTTCCTTCGAGCCGGAGATGCCTGCGAAGGTTTCGACGTAATCGTACCAGGGCGCTAAATCTTTGTAACGAATGGGCCAATCCACGCCGTGACCGTCTTTGGCGTTGCTCTGGAAATCCATCTCGCTCCACCGGTAGCTCTGCCTGCCCCACATCAGCGAGCGCCCGCCGAGGTGATAGCCTCGCAGCCAGTTGAACGGTTTTTCCTGGACGTAGGGATTCTCTTTGTCGTTCACCCAAAAGTCCACGTTGTCTTCGGCGAAGGCGTAGCACTGGCTTTGAACGGGGTGGCTTTCCCTGAATTTTGGCGAAACCCAGCCCCGGTGAGGCAAATCCCAGGGATTGTTCAGCGCCCCCTTGTAGCCGGTGATGTGCTCGATGTTTTGCCCTCGTTCGAGCAGGAGGACGGTCAGCCCTTTTTCGGTGAGTTCTTTGGCAGCCCAGCCGCCGGAGATGCCGCTGCCGACGACGATGGCGTCGAAGGTGCGGTCTTGTTGCGCTTTTCCGTTGATGTTTGGCATGGTGAAATTTTTTGCACCGGGCGGTTCGCTTCGAGCGAGCCGCCCGGTGGTTTCGCTTTGCGTCAAAAGTAGTTTTGCCGCCTGAAATGCGAACGGGGCGGAGGAAAAAATTCCTCCGCCCCGTTCGCTTTTGGAAAGAACTATTTTTGCGCCCAACGAAAGCCGCATCCACTGCGTCTTCCTGAAAAAAACTTTCCATGAAATACATCCTGATTTCCACCCTGGCACTTTTCGCCGTCTCATTTCAGGCTTGCAACAAATGCCTAAGCACCGATTGCGCCGTTGGCGAAGACAAATCCATTCGCTTCATTTCCAAACTCGACAGCACGGATTTAATCATCAGCCAGCAATATTCGCTGGACAGCCTGACCATCACACCCTTGCTAAAGAATTCCTTTGGACAACCGGCGAACTTTTACGTTTCTCCTTTAAACAATGACAAATATGGGGTCTATGTCGAAATCAATGAAGACCTCGCTGGCTACGTGT
Source organism: uncultured Saprospiraceae bacterium (assembly GCA_964533005.1). Lineage (GTDB taxonomy): Bacteria > Bacteroidota > Bacteroidia > Chitinophagales > Saprospiraceae > UBA6168. Next base: position 8,980 of record CAZHLB010000023.1, on the reverse strand, counting down.
TTCGACTGCACGATTTGCCGCCCGACACCTTGCTGGCGGTCACCGGAAAATTGCGTGGAAGCGATTGTTGTTCAGGCACAATCACATGGGAAGTTGCCATTTTGAACGGCGACACTTTGCCGCATAGAAGTGGGGATTGGGCCATTAAAATTGCGAAATGAAAGTGCCGGGCGGCTAATCAATTCCGCTCGCTTTTTGGTTTTCAAGCAGTCAATCAGCTACTTTTGACATTCACCAACTTGAGAGACTACAAAACATGACGAAAACTGAAGCTGAACAACGCATCCAATACCTTTTCAACCGCCTGACGGTGATGAATTTGTTCGAAGAAAGCCTCATCGAAAAAATAGGCAGGCACGGCTACCAAGCGCAGGTTGACGAGGTGTTGGATGAAATAAACGAGCTAAGAAAATGGTTGAAAAAGCTAAATCAGTAGGCATGAAATCGAAGCACGATGCTTTTCACAAAAAATACTTCGCTGCCAAAAGCCAGGAACAGCAATTGGAAATGCTTAAGGAATACATGTTGTCCTTGTCGGCGGACGAGTTGAGAGATTTTCTGATGGAAGACCTCCGGGAAATTAAAAAGGCATTGCTGGCAGGAAAAATTGACCCTGCGGGAATGAAGGCGCTCGACAAAGGACTAGCGGAATGTGAAGCATTGGCTCGCCAAATCAAGCAAAAACTAGCGGTTCGCTATGAACACGCCGACGCAGCGGCGCAATGAAAGGCAATGTATTCCGTCAAGAAAAAGCCCCGGTCTGAACTGACCGGGGCTTTTTTCTTGTCCCGACTTTTTGGCAATTGAACTCCATGCTGACCTTCATTCCATCTTCTCAAAAACCAAAATCAACCACTCCCGCCGCCGCTGCCGCTCAATTTCCCGAAACCCCGCCCCCCGCACCAGCCCCTCGATTTTCTCCACCGGATGCACGAAAGTCTTGCAAGTTTTCCCCTGCCAGCGCCGCCTCGGTTTTTCCAAAAACTCGAACAGCTTGACCCACCAAGTATCCCTCGGAAGCACGAAAGCGTAGTATTTCCGGGCTTTTTCGAGGGATAAACTGACCAATTGCTCGTAGTCGGGATAGCAACAAATCACCTTGTCGAGGGTCACGATGTCTGCCGGTTCGATGTGGGAGGCAAGGCTGAGGAAGTCGCCTTGCAGGCTTTGCGTCTTGCCCGAAAGCCCTTGCCGAAGTGCTTCTTCTTTGAAAACGGCGAGGTATGCCTGCGAAATTTCCACGTTGGTTGCCTGGCGAACGCCTGCTTTCAACGCCTCGAAAACAATGGCGCCGATGCCGCCGCCGATGTCGAGCAGGGTCAGCCCTTCGAGGTTTTGCTTTTGCAAAGCTTCGACGAGGGGGCGGGTCATTTTTTTCAAGCCGGTGGATTGGTAGTCTGCCAGTTCGGCTTCGGCGAGTTGCCGGTCGAAAGTGGTTTGGTAGTCATTGCAGCAGGCGCAAGGCATGGCTATTGAGTTTTGGAAAAACAGGTATCGGATACCTTCGAAGGTATCCGATACCTGTCGCTAAATTTAACCTTATTTCATCCTCGCCAAAATCACCCCCGCCGACGCCACCGTCAACCCTCCAATCGCCGCCACCGACCAATTCAGTCCCAGCGAATCAGCGATGATGCCCGTCAGCAAAGCCCCGATGGCATAGCCCAAATCTCGCCAGAGGCGAAAAACGCCGATGCTCGCCGCCCGCTGCTGCGGATGCGAGTAGCCAGCAACGGCGGCGAGAAACGTAGGATAAACCACCGCCGTGCCCAAGCCGAGCAGGGCGGAAAGTGCGATGAATTCCCCATTCGTTTTTGCCGGAATGAACAGCAAAAGCGCCAGCCCTTGCAGCGCCATGCCCCAGACGAGCATGGTTTTTTTGTTCAAAACATCCGCCAGCTTGCCGGTCGCCAATTGCCCCAAACCCCAGACGGCTGGGTAGATGGAAACGATAATCCCGATTTGCGCCAGCGTAAAATTCTTCGCCGCCAGCAGCATCGGCAGCAAACCCCAGACCATGCCATCGTTGAGGTTGTTGACCAAGCCCGCCTGGGTGACAGCGCCGAGGTTGGGATTGCGCCAGGTCGTTTCCCAAAACACATTTTTCAGCTTCGGCAAGGCGGATTGCACGGTTTCGGCAGCGACGTGGGAGCGGGTGTCTTTCACCCAAATCCAACTGCTCACCAAACCCAGTGCGGCGAGTGCGATGCCAATGTAAAACGGGTAAGGTCGCAAGCCATATTCGCTTGCAATCCAACCCGTTGCGAAGGCAACGATGCCGACGGCGAGGTAGCCTGCTGCTTCGTTCAGCCCCATCGCCAAGCCCCTGTCCCGGTCGCCCACGAGGTCAATTTTCATCACCACCGTGCTCGACCAACACAATCCCTGGTGAATGCCGAGCAACACGTTGGCGGCGATGACCCATTGCCAATTCGGGGCGAACATGAGCAGCGGCGCAATCGGCAGCGCCAGCACCCAGCCCAGCACGAGCAGGTTTTTTCGCCCGACCCGGTTGGCGAGCGCACCGGTGTAATAATTCGTCAGAGCTTTGGTGACGCCGAAGACGACGATGAAGGAAAGAATGGCAGTCTTTGCCGCAATGCCAAACTCTGCTTGCGCCAGTTCCGGCAAGATGGTTCGCTCCAAGCCGACCATGCCTCCGACAAAGGCATTGATGACGACCAACAGGGTGAACTGCCGCCAGTTTTCCCGGAGGCCAAGTTTCACATTGGGAAGTGTAGCTGTTTTTATCATTTCTGATAGAGTTGTGCAATGATGATGGTAAGCAGGTTCAGCGTGTCAATGCTGCCGAAGGCTTCGCCTTTTTCAAAATCGCCCTCCGTTTGCGCCATGCTGTTGGTGATGTGGGCAAAGCAGACCACGGGTTTTTCCTTTGCTGCCGCAAAAGCGTACAGGGCGGCGGCTTCCATTTCCACGCAGGTCACGCCGAGGGTTTGCATGGAGGCGATGGCGGAGGGCGTTTCCCGGTAGGGGGCGTCGGTCGTCCAACTGGTCGCCCCGAAAAATGGGCAATCCGGTTGCTCCGCCGAAGGGAGCAATTTTTGGCAGAGTGATTCGGCGAGCCGGGAAGGCGCCTCCGGCGGCAGGTAGTGATAACTCGTGCCTTCGTCCCGTACCGCTTCGACAATCAGTGCGAATCGCTTGTGGTGTGCAGGCGGGCAAATGATGCCCGCCGAAGTGACGCTGATGAGCAACCGGCAGCCTGACACAAACAATTGCTCCGCCACCAGCACGGCATAGGGCGCACCGACCGCGCAAGGCACGATGCCGATTTTCATCCCGTTCAGTTCAAAGTTGTAAAGGCTGGAATGATAACAAGCCCAACATTCGTTTTTGACAGCCCGCCCGTTGGCGAGCAGGTATTCCGCCAGGTCGCCGTCGGGGTCGAGGACGCAGACGGGCGGTACCTCGCAGTCGGGGATGGATTTTTGACGGCGGGCTTCCCGCAGCAGGTTTTCCGGCTGAAAAACGGACGGCTCTGCGAAGTGCTTATTGGTCAACAAGGCTATCTCCTTTGATTGCGATTGCACCATAAACAGTTTTAAAAGGTCAGGATTTTGTCGCTGCTCACCACCCAGTTGGTTAGTTCAGCCATGTTGCTGAGTTCCGCTCCTTTAAGCAGGGGAACATTTTTCAAACCTCTCGCTTCCGCGCAGCTTCCGCAGACTTTGACTTTCGCCCCTTTGTGCAGGGACAGTTTCAACATTCGTTCGATGTTGTAATATCCGTTGGGCGTGTTTTGGTCTGCGATAGCGCAGGTGGCGGCATCCGCCATCAAGAATATTCTGACCTCGATAGCTTCGTGCTCTTTGCCAAGTTGGTTTGCCAATCGCAAAGCATTATATGCTTTTTCACTTCCGTAAGGAGCATCGTTGATTATGATTAAAATTTTCGTCGTTATCATTAGAAGTATTGATAAAACCAGTATTTTTCAAACCAAACCTTTGTCCAATGCCAGAGAAAACCCGGCTTTTTCATTTTCACGGCTGGCAAAGGCGAATTGTAGAAATTTCCACCTGCATAACCTGCCTTGCCGCCTCCCATTTCGAGGAAACATTGCCCATCCCCATTGAAGGTTTTATCAGGCGTTTTACCGCTTATTTTCCGGGCAATATTGTGAGCGACGGTTTCTGCCTGATAATGCGCAAAAACACCGGCTTTTGGCAACGGCTTGCCCATTTCAAGCGGGATAAAAGTGATGTCGCCAATGGCATAAACATTGGGAAAATTGGTTTCCATGGTATTCCGGTTCACCTCGACCCACCCCGATTTCCCAACCAAATCAGTTTCTTTAATTACTGCCGGACATTGGTGTTTGGGAGTGTATGCCAATAAATCATAGTCGGCATTTTTGCCATTGCTGAAAGTCAAGGTATTTTCTGTTGCGGATATGAGTTGGTGCTCTGGAAAATACTTTATGCCTTTCATTTCCACCATTTGCCTCACTGCACCGGATAATTCTTTTCCGGCAACACCCATTGGGCCCGGTTCGGGCGTGTATAATGATATTTCGGTTTTGCTGCTTAATCCTCTTTTGCGAATAAAACTATCCACAAGCATTGCAGCTTCATAAGGTGCGGCGGGGCATTTGAAAGGTAAAGAGGGAATTAAAACGGCAATATTTCCCCCTTTAAAACCCTGCAATTGCTCGTTGAAATTGGACGCTCCATCAAGCGTGTAAAAATCGTGTCCGAAATTATTCAGATTGTGTTCCGCAACTTGCTCTACGCCAAGCGACACAACCATATAATCGCCTTTATATTCCCGTCCTTTTACCGTTACGGAGATTTGGTTTGGATTTACTTTTTCAATTTCACCCATAATTATTTCAATCCCGGAACCAGCAATTTTCCTGGTATTTCTATAGACCTGTCTGGGTTTCCGTTTGCCGGTCATCAACCAAAGCAGGGATGGCGCAAAAACATTTTTCTCTTCTTTTTCAAAGACGAGTATTTCGATGGGATTGACCTCTCCATCATTGCCAGCTTTTTTTCTCAACTCCGTGGCGGTGATAATGCCGCCCGTGCCGGCGCCTAATACCAGAATTGTCGTGCTCATGTTTTTCTATTTTAATTTTTGATTATCGTCAGTTTTTCCATGTTTCGTCGTGAAGGAGTTTATGGTCGAGGTAGGTTTCTTCCAGCCTCATGGCGTCGAAGCCGTTTGACCGAAGCAATTGCACTGCCTCGTCGGCGATGGTGCAGAAAGCACCCCGGCAGTAGGCGACGATGGTCAGATGGCGAGGCAGTTCGGCGAGGCGTTGCGGCAGTTGGTCAATCGGGATGGAGAGGGCGTCGGGCAGGTGACCGGCAGCAAATTCATCTGCCGGGCGCACGTCGAGCAGCAGCGCACGGTCGCTTTCGGGCAGGGTGTCGAGCGTCAGGCTTTGCGGGCTGCCCGCTTCCTGCCGGTACTGCCGGAGGGTAACCTGCACGGCAGGTTCGGCTTCCAGCGCCAGGTCTCGCAGGGCTTTCCAGGCAGCGTAGGCATTTTTACCGTTCAGGGTGTAGTAAATGAAATTCCCCTCCCGCCGGGACTTCACCAGCCGGGCGTTTTTCAAAATCTGCAAATGCTGCGAGGCATTGGCGACGGTGATGGCGGTTTGCACGGCGATTTGTTCCACCGTCTTCTCCCCGTTTGCTAAGAGGTCGAGAATTTCCAGGCGGTTGGCGTGGGAAAAGGCTTTGGTCAAGCCGGCAATGGCGGTATAAATGCTGTCTTTGAAAGTTCGTCTTTCCATGCGGCAAATTTAATCAAGTATTAAAACCAATGGTTGAATAGATTGTTTTCAGGCAAAAAAAATTTATGAAAACAGCAATCGCAAGTCCCGGCTGCATCGCTCCGGGCGACGTGAAAAAGCGGCGGCAGGCAGGTGAAACCGTCCAAATCATTGACGTAAGAAGCTCGGAAGAATTTGAGGAAAGACACATTCCCGAAGCCATTCATTTGCCGCTCGATGCGCTTGAAAATTCAGCCTCGCTGTTCGACCGCACTGCTATTTTGGTCACTGCTTGCGGAAAAGGCGGCGGCAGGTCGGCAAAAGGAGCGGAAATTTTGCGGCAGCTTGGCTTCCGCTCGACCTGGCTCTGCGGCGGGACTTTTGGTTGGATCGAGGGGGGTACAGACCTGTCAGCACTTCAAGTGCTGACAGGTCTTTGACCGCCTGCCTAAAATTGAAAAGTCATGTCGAAATTTCAAACGCAAGCCAGCGCCTACGACCATTGGTTCGACCTGCATCCCAACTTGTTCCAATCAGAATTAGCAGCCATCCGCTCCCTGCTGCCGCCTTTTCAAAAAGGCGTCGAAATCGGCGTCGGAACAGGCAGGTTCGCCTCGTCGCTTGGCGTCGGGCATGGGCTGGAACCTTTGGACGACTTCGCCGCCGTCGCCCGCAACCGGGGCATCGAAGTCCAAAAAGGCGTCGCTGAAAAAATGCCTTTCTCCGACGGCAGCTTCGATTTGGCGCTCATGGTCACGGTGGATTGTTTCCTCGACGACCCGCTCAAAGCTTTTGCGGAAGCCTGGCGAATTCTGAAAAAAGGTGGCAGCCTGGTGGTCGCTTTTTTGGACAAAAACGGAGCCTTCGCCAAAAAATACAAGCAAAGCAATTCGCCGTCCTACCGGGACGCCCATTTTCACAAACCCGAAGAAATTTTAGCGTGGATGAAGGAGGCTGGATTTTCCGGTTTCCGCTTTGCTCAAACGCTCTTTGAGGAAAATCCGGTTGCGCCGGAAATGCCGAAAGGTGGGGTGGGGGAGGGGAGTTTTGCAGTGATTGCAGGACTAAAAAATCTCAGGCTGGCGCATTGAGCAAGATGTTCCGCAAGGCTGCGAGGTTTGCCTCCTCGTCAAAAATGGCTTGAATCGGAATGACAAATCCTTCCACCGCAACGCTGCGAATCGTGCCTTCCGAAGCCTTGAGCACCAGGCGGTATTTGCCATTTTCGAGGACGTATTGCTCGACCGTTTTTTCGTCGGGGTCAACCATCCAATATTCCGGGACGCCGTGCATTTCGTAGTCGTCGTACTTGATTTTTTTGTCTCGCCTCAATGATTCCTTGCTTTCTGAAAGCACCTCGACGGCGAGGTCGGGGAAGGGAAAAATCATCTGCTTCTTCTTGAAATGCCGGGCTTTTGCAGGGTTGAAATAACACACGTCTGGCTCATAGTCGTTGCGGGTGAATTTGGTGAGGATTTTTTCGATGCCGACGAAGCCCTCTTTTGCCACGTTCACGAAAGTTCGAAGTAGCAGATACAACAGACCCGTTGCGTCATTGTGCTCTTTCACGACCGGCGATTGATAGACGATTTCCCCGTTGATAAACTCGGCTTTGTCGTCCTCGGTGATGATGTTGTAAAACTCCTCCCGCTTTTGCATTTCCTCGTCGAGCCTTGCCTGCACTTTTTGCAGGATGAGCGGAGCGGCTGGCTGCCGCAAGAGTTTATCCACGAAAAATTTGTCGTCGAACATGGTTGTTTTGAATTTTGAGCCAAATGTAGCGAATTACTCGCGGCGTGAAAATAGCGCCACCTTCCTACTTTTCACCCCACCGGCGCAAAATCCCCAGCCTTCCAGCTTGCCATATCCTCATAAGTTTTCCACCGCAAATCCACCAGTTCCTGCGCCAGTTTCATCAGCCGCTCGGCTTCGGGCGGGTTGGTGCGGGTGAGCGATTTGTAGCGGGTCTCGTTGTAAGCATATTCCGGCAGCGTGATTTTCGGACGGGGCGAATCGAGGACAAACGGGTTGTGGCTCGCCTTCCGCAATTCGGGATTGTAACGAATGAGGGGCCAATAGCCGCTGGAAACCGCCAATTCCTGCTGCGTCAAGCCTTTCGACATGTCAATTCCATGCGCAATGCAATGGCTGTAAGCCAAAATCAGCGACGGACCCGGATAGGCTTCTGCCTCTCGCAAAGCGAGCAAAGTCTGCTGTGCATTTGCGCCCATGGCGATTTGCGCCACGTAAACATTGCCGTAGGAAATGGCTTGCAGCGCCAGGTCTTTTTTGCCAACCCGCTTGCCGCCGTAGGCAAATTTGGCGGTGGCGGCGGTCGGCGTCGCCTTCGACATTTGACCACCGGTGTTAGAATATACCTCCGTGTCTAACACCAAAATATTCACGTCCCGACCGCTCGCCAGCACATGGTCGAGACCCGACGAGCCGATGTCGTAAGCCCAACCGTCGCCCCCGACGAGCCAGATGCTGCGCCGCACGAGGTGGTCGGCGACGGAAAGCAAGTCGCTCGCCCAGGCTGAGACGTTCACCCCCTGACCCCCTAAAGGGGGAACCG
>CAZHLB010000023.1:0-655 GCA_964533005.1 uncultured Saprospiraceae bacterium | reverse complement strand
AAAATTCTCGACAATTGCCCCTGCGTCTGCTCCCCCTTTAGGGGGTTGGGGGGTGGGGTCGCCTGCCAATTTTATCAACCGCACCTTCAGCCGGGCGACCCGGATGCGTTGCTCCCGGATTTCCACCTCCGTCCGCTGCGGCGCTTCGAGGATGCTTTTGACCAAGCTCTCGCCAATTTCCGGTTCTAATTTTTTCAGCAATTCCTGCGCAAGCGCCAGGTGTTTGTCGCCTGCGACCCTCATGCCCAAGCCAAATTCTGCGTTGTCTTCAAAAAGGGAATTCGACCAGGCGGGCCCCCTGCCTTCCTTGTTCACCGCCCAGGGCGTCGTCGGCTGGTTGCCGCCGAAAATGGAGGAGCAACCGGTGGCATTGGCAACCATCAGACGGTCGCCAAAAAGTTGCGAAAGCAGCCGCACGTAAGGCGTCTCGCCGCAGCCCGCACACGCTCCGCTGAATTCAAAAAGCGGCTCTAAAAACTGCGTCCCCCGCACACTCGAAAAGTCCACCTGCGAACGGTCGTTGAGCGGGATTTTTTCAAAAAAGCCAATGTTTTGGCGGGCTTCGGCGAGGGCGGCGTCTTCCTTTTCGTGTAAGTTGATGGCTTTTTTGCCTTGGCTTGTAGCGGCGGGGGTTAACCCCGCCCAGCCGGCGCCG
>CAZHLB010000022.1:21517-21760 GCA_964533005.1 uncultured Saprospiraceae bacterium | reverse complement strand
GCTTCATCCCTGCTGAAGGTGATAACTTTTTTGACTTTGGGAGAGAATTTTTTGTCATTCATCATGCTCAGGTCTCTTTGGCTAAGTGGCTTGGGATTATTTTGAAAGCAAGTTTAGGCTGAATTGCCTGTCATTTCAAATGGTTGACCGAAAAAAAAGTATTTGGATTTTTTCGATTCACCATTCGCAGGGAGTGCTTGGAGAGAGGTGGATTTTTGAAAATCGTGCCGCTCGGTTTGGTTG
>CAZHLB010000022.1:0-21507 GCA_964533005.1 uncultured Saprospiraceae bacterium | reverse complement strand
GTCTGGAATTTTGGAGGGAGGGGTTGCCGCTAAAAATGGTTGATTTCGCAGCTTGTTTGCGGCTTTCGCTCTTGTAAACGCCGCAAAGAACGGGAAATAAACAGTTTTGTTCGGTTGAAGTTTGACGCTGAAAAAACGGGGAAGAAAGGCGAAGTCGGAATGACTTTGAGGTTAAAGCAGGATGGTTGCAAGATTTATCCTGCTCTTTGATGAAATTATCCAGCCCCTCTGCCCGGGCTTGCCTGCATTTTTGAAGGATTAACATCCCATTTTCTTCACTTCAAAAATCAGGAATCATGAAAACAGCATTACTTCTTTCCTTTTGGCTCGTGCCGAGCCTGACCACTACCTGGGTGCTTGCCCAGCAATGGCAAATCGAGACTATCCGCTCCAACATTTCCGGTGCATGGACTCGCTCCGCTGACTTCGACTCGGACGGCGACCCCGACATTCTGGTGCAAGCCGGGGATTCCGTTTACTGGTACGAAAACCTGCGCCCCGGCTGGGTGGGGCATCTCATTGACCCCACATTTTACAACTCCAAATACGACTACGTGGACGTGCTGGATTTGGACGGCGACGGCGACACCGACGTGCTGAAATTCCCTTCTTCCGACTTCGCCGACCCCCTCACCTGGAACGAAAACAAGTCGAACGGAACGGAGTGGGAACTGCACGAAATCCTCCCCGATGTCAACGCCAACTGGATGCAATCTTCCTGGGGCGACTTAGACGGCGACGGCGACACGGATTTGGTCGTGCCGGAAGTGGATTTTGTCAACATGCCTCCCCAGAGCGGCATTTACTGGCTTGAAAACACGGGCGACGGTGATGCCTGGACGAAGCACCCGCTCAAAACCGGCAGCTATTTGTACAGCAGCGTGGCTGACCTCGACGGCGACGGCGACCCGGACATCGCCTGCTTTGAAAATTCGGAAGGCGTCTTCTGGCTGGAAAACCAATTGCCAAATACGGACTGGGAACAGCATCCGGTCGTGGACGATGGAAGTTTCCATCTCGTTGGAGCATGCGTTGACCTCGACGGCGACGGCGCTGCCGACATCGCTTCATCCAGTGCAACAGGAGGGCTTGTCTATTTTGCCAATCCCGGCTGGGAAAAGGTGACCATCCACCCTGCCCAGCAGGTTTATTTCGGCGCTTTCGGCGACGTGGACAGCGACGGCGACCTCGACGTGCCCTACGGCGGCTGGGGCAACCTGCCGCAGGCGCTCGGCTGGGCAGAAAATCAAAACGACGGCGCCGACTGGGTGCTGCACGACATCACGTTTGCCCAGATAATTCAAAGAATCCCCACCGGGGTGGACGACATAGACGGCGACGGCGACTCTGACATCGTCTCCCTGACTTTCACCATTGCGACGGGGCTTGGCTCTGCGTTTTGGGCTGCCAATCCTGAATTTTCTGGCACGTCCGACCCGAAACCGCAGCTATTCGAGGTGGAGCTTTCACCCAATCCTGTTTCGGACGTGCTGACTATCCGCCTTCCTCAAGCCACTGGGGAAACCTATTTCGTTCAGCTTTCCGACCCCGTCGGCAGGTTGCTGCAAACGGCTGAAATGCAAGGCGGCTCGGCGCTTTCGCTCGACGTGGCGGGGTTGAGCGGCGGGGCTTATTTGGTGAAGGTTTTTAATGAAAAAGGCATGGCGGTGAAAAGGCTAACGAAGTTTTGACACCCTGTTTTGGGATGTTTGACGCAGGCGTGTTTTCCCGCAAAGGACGCAGAGGGACGAAGGACGCAAAGGGATGCAAATCAACCCTTTGCGTCCTTCGCTCCTCTGCGCCCTTTGCGGGAAAACACGTCTGCGTCAAACATGCCCCTTTTGCCAACTAACCTCTATTCCAATGAAAACGCTGGCTCAACATCGTGAGAGATTCTTCCTGCAAAACCTCGACGCTCAAATCGAAGCGCACCTGTCCGATTGCAGCCTCGACGTGGAGCACCTGCAACGGTTCGTTGGCTTGAGTCGAACCAATCTCCACTGCAAGTTGAAACAGGCGGCAGGCGTGTCCGTTACTGAATACTTGCGGCGAGCACGTCTTCAAAAAGCGGCAAAGCTGCTATTGGACAACCCCAATTGGAGCGTGTGGGCGGTGGCGCTGGAGGTAGGCTTTAATAACTTGGGATATTTTACCAGGCGGTTCAAAGAACGCTATGGGTGCAGCCCGGGGGCGTGGCGGGACGGGGAAATGGAAAAGATTTGAAATTATGGAACATACGTGCAAAGGATAGAACGTGCGAGTATTTTAAACCATTGAAAAATTCTCGAATTTTGCAGGTAAGCTTTTCCAGGTGAACGACAGAGAAAGACGTGGCGGGGCTGCCGCTCGACACGTCGTTGGCAAGGATGACGATGGCAAAAACAAAAAAACTGACCTATGCACACCACCGCAACCAAAGAAAATTCAACTGCCTCCCATTCCTTCAAGCCTTTTTTTACCAAAAATGGAAAGTGCGGTCTTTTTGCTCAAGCCGAAGCGGTGGAGCCATTCTTTGCTCCAGCCATTTCCCGACAAGCAATGGTGGGTGGCAGAGGCAATGCTCAACACACACCCTTTTTTCAGGCACGTCCACAGCCAGTTATCCAACCCAAACTGACTATCAACGAACCAGGCGATAAATACGAACAGGAAGCCGACGCCATGTCCGACCGGGTGATGCGGATGAGCACCCCTGCCGGTGAAGGTGGAGATGAGGGCATGGTGCAATCCAAACCCTTGAACATCACTTCCATTCAGCGCAAATGCACCGCTTGCGAGGAAGAAGAAAAGGTGCAGCGCCAGGAAATGGAGGAGGAAGAGCCCCTCCAAACCAAACCCCTGATGCGCAAAGCCGCAGACGGAGGCTACACGGCTTCTCCACAATTGTCTTCCCAACTCGACAGCAGCAAAGGCAGTGGCGACTCGCTGCCCGGCAAGACGCTCGCCTCCATGAATCATGCCTTTGGTGCAGATTTTTCCACGGTACGGGCACATACTGGCAGCCAAGCGGCGGAGATGAGCCAGGGAATACAAGCGAAGGCTTTTACGCACGGGTCGGATGTTTACTTCAACCAAGGGCAGTACAACCCGGAGTCTTCGGAGGGGAAGCGGTTGTTGGGGCATGAGTTGACGCATGTGGTGCAGCAAAAGAAGGCGCCTATTTCATCAAAAGTGGTGCAAAGAACGCCGATAATGCAAGCGAATTCACTGTCACCAGAGGTTCGGGCGCAACTCACAGATAATGAGGTTGTTCCAAAAGGAGAATATGCAGGGAACTTTCAAGGCTTCGATTCTTTACTTTCGGCTATTAAATTTGCGGAAAATATGGCATCTGTGATGAATCAAGACATGTATGTCATTTCAATACGACAATACAGCACCTCATCTACTCATTATCATGTCCTTTTCAATCGATATGGTTACTCGCTAAATTTGATTTCTTACGAAATCATCACTCATCATAAGGAAGATGCATCTGGAAAAGGGCAACCACTTTTTAGTTTTCCCGAACAAGCAAAACAAGAGGATGATATGATTAAGGAAATAATTAAAACTATCAAAGATGAAAAAGAAATAAACCTAGTAAGATTTTTTAGCAATTTTTGGCGGGGAAGCTATGGGTTGGAACAGCATATTATTAAGGAGGTATCTATAAAAAACACAAGCCATTATAAGCCTCTTTTTCAAGATACATTCGTGAAAAAGTTAAGGAAACATGCCCCTCCACGGCGAAAAGCCATCGCCAATTCAGTGTATCACGAACTCAGGAAGGAATTGATGGGAGCATACTTGACGACAGTAACGGCTGAATTGAAGGAACTAAAAACAATCCCAGCCTTTAAAGATAGGTACAAGCTTTCCACAGTAGAAAACTATGGAAAAGTGAGAAGGAGCTTCTTGAAATTATTTGGAGGAGAGCATGACTTCAGAGCTGCCTTTAATAACATTAAGACCTTTTATGCGAATGAATTTGAACCGCATAATTTTGATCCAGATGCTAAAAACTGGAAGTTGAAAAGTTCCCTGGTTCACAAGAAACTCAAGGAAAAGATTGACAAGGCAGTCACTCTTTTAAAAAGACAAGGTTGGTATGAGAAAGTTAAGAGTGAATTAAAGATAATTACTGGTTTTCAGGATGTGCGGTTAATTGGAGATGACCCTCATAAGTTAAGTTGCCATAGTTTTGGGATATCAATTGATGTTGACGGGAATGATAATCCAAGCCTTGTAAAAGAACAAAATAATTTACGTCCTTTGGTTAAAAATTTGACAGGATTTGATATTCATGATAGTGCCATGGCAGAAAAAATAAGAAGTGGGAAATCTTCCACAGATGAAATTTATGCCTTTGTTCAAGGCGCTAATAAGGCAAGCAAAGAGTTTCAAGCTGTTTTTGTTGATGAAGACAACGTAAAAACAACTTTACTAAAGGTTATTCAAAACAAAGGCTTTACCCTGAAAAAAGAAGAATTTGAGTTGATATGGAAAGAGGTACTTGATGTTTATGCGTTGTTTGCTATCAATGGCAAAGCTTACGAAGCGAAGAAAAAGGCGTATCAAAAACTTAAAGATTTAGTTGCAAGGAGTGTAATTGGGATTCAATCTGATACTTTAGAAAATGTATTTGTATCAGGTACTCCGGAATATGTTGAAGTGGTTGAAAAACGGTTGAAATTACTTTCCACTGATGACAAAAAGATAAAGTTAGAGGCATTTCTAAAGAAATATGCGCCTGACTTCCGAAAATATGCTAATCCACAGAAAAAGAAAGACAATTATTATCGCCAAATTTGGTTAAAAGCCTCCAAGATTTTAGAAGATCAAGACGTATTGAAATTGGCGGAGCAGATAACGGATGAGCAGATAACATTTACCTTGAAAAGAAGAGGTGATTACAAGAATGTCGAGGAAATAGCTGATTTAATATACATGGCATTAAGGGCATGGAAAGAATCCAAGCCTGATTCTGGCAAAAAAGTAGAAATTGATGCCATGAATCTCGGTGCAGCAGTTGTGCATGGATTTGCTAACATTCCGCCAGAGTTTGTTACTGCATTAATTTCCAGTGAAGGAGGTGGGTTAAAGTGGCTGGGAATCACTAACCATGATATGCACCACTTTCAGCTAGCCAAAAGTGAAATGCCGTCCACTCCAAATGGTGTAAAGATTGAATGTTGATTAGCGAAATGGTCAAGATTTGGTCTAACAGCCATTATTTACCCCTCGCCCTAAGTATCCCCACAGATGCTCCTGCCGGTTTGCAAATCAGCGTCAGCGGAGATATCAGGTTATTGAGGGTGCCATTTGATTACGATGAGAACCAATCCAGAAATCCAATTCAAATCGTTCACAACCAAAAATCTTTATAAAAAACTGACTTTCAATATTCTAAACCAGATTCTAAATTCATTAACCGGACACCAATGATGTCTTACAAACCATTATCTCCCGAACAAAGAAGCCGATGTCTATGGGTAGGGATTGGCTTAGTCGCCATTTTATTAGCCTCTTTGGCAACATTAATCTATTTTTCCTTTTGGTATGACAGTATCTCAGCATTGAAAGCGCATTTGGTATTGGTATTTACCGCATTGGGCGGGTGTTTTGGCGGCGCCGTGCGTGCCTTAATCATGTTGATTTCAGAAACAGGGGTGCATGCCAAAGAACAAAAAAGTGATGATGTTGACCTTTACCTGAGCCGGTGGCCCCTGTTTATTTTCAAACCATTTATTGGCGTAGGAACAGGCATTCTGTTTTTTCTTGCCGTCAATTATGGCTTGGTGCAGCCACTTTCGAGCCAACCGGCGCTCAGCCCGTTACCTGTTGTTTTTGTTGCCGCAGTTGGCGGTATATTTTTCGAAGAGGCAATGGCCGTATTCCAAAACTTTGTCGGTTCTGTTTCAACAAAAAAAGGTGCTGACGAAAAATGATGATTGTACTGATTCTGCCTTGCAATGATAACTTTCAACAAACAAAAACAACCATTTATGGAAACTCAACCAACTCTTCGCCGCCAACACCGCTGGGAACTCCTTCTCAAAGAGATTGACCAAATCCACGACACCATCAAAAACCTGGACGACATCATCTACAAGACTAAAAACTTCGGCTTTCTCTTTTGGGGCGGTAGCCTCTATCTCATCGTAGCGCACATGGACGATGAGAAACATGAAATGAAAGCAGCCTTGATTTTACTCACAGCACTAATTCCCCTGCTTTTTTGGGTCATGGACTATCGCTGGCGCAAGCACCTCATGCAATGCAGCCAGCGGGAGCGGCACATCTCACACTTTCTCAACAGCGAGGCTTTCGAGCGACTGGTGCTGGAAGGGGAAAAAGACATCGAAGGCAAGCGATTCCCTTTTTTCGATATAGTCGGCTGGATTTACACCAAAGCGGAATATGGGAAACCCGGCAGTCCTTTCCTTGAAGAATACCTCATCAATCCCGACGAGTTTCGGGGTTGGAAAGTCATCAATTACAAGGAAGCTAAATGGTTTTATTGGACGATGATGCTGGTGTCCATTGTATTTGGGATTATCCACCTTTTATTTCCTGATTCAAAGCCAGGGTAGTCCTGCCTGTTTTCGATTGGATAAAAACTCCAGAAACATTTTTTCAGCGCATTTTCTAAAGCACGGGCATCCTCGCCCGTGCTTTTTATTTCCCCCTCATTGCTTTTTTCGTGCAGAGCGCTACTTTTGAAAATCTTTCCCATCGAGCATCCCCGCTCTCTCCCCATGCAAGTTTTCGCAAAAACCAAAAGCGCTGAACAATGCTTACAAACACCCCCTTCCTCCTGCGCCTGAATCATTTCGGGCTACTGCCTGCTTCCCCGTGCAAAGCGATTTGCCATGCTCTTTTTGGAAAATTTTGCGCCCGGGCAAAGCAATCCTTCTTCGCCGTTTCCTTGCTTTTTGCCTTCCTGTTTTTCAACCTTCCGGCAATGACTTGCCAGGAACGCACCCTGCGTTTTGAAAAATATGGCGTCGAAAACGGCTTGCACATTGAGCAAATCATGGACATCCTGGAAGACCGGCTCGGCTTCATCTGGCTGGCTACCATGGATGGCTTGGTCAAGTTCGACGGCTATAATTTCAAGGTCTATCATCACTTCCCGGATGATAATTCCTTTCTGCCGGTGTCAAATCTTCCCGGAACAACCGGAAACATTGACATCCGCTACAAATACAAGCTGGAAGGTGTCAATGAAGAATGGATTGACGCAGACCCGGAAAGGACGGCAACCTACACCAACCTCGACGCTGGCGACTATGTTTTTCGAGTCATTGCCTGCAACGGCGACGGGGTTTGGAGCGAGGAAAGCTTGGCTATCGAATTGACCATTCAGCCGCCCTGGTGGGCAACCTGGCAGGCGAAAATTTTATACGCCGCCCTGATTTTGAGCGGCTTGTATTTCGCCTACCGATTCCAACTCAACCGAAAACTGCGGGAATTGCAGCAGAATTTGCAGCAGCATTACCTGTCGCTTGCCACTGCCCCGGGAGCCGACGTTTTTCCACCGGATGAAGAAAAAAGCCTGCCCCCGACTGCCCCGGAAAATCTCGGCGAGGGAGCGGCAATGGAAAATGCCTTCGTGCAAAAAATCAGGGAAATCGTGGAAACAAACCTCGACGACGCCCGCTTCGACCTGCCGCAACTCAGCCGGCAGGCAGCCATGAGTTCCAGCCAGTTGCACCGCAAACTGGTTGCCCTGACGGGGCTTTCCCCAAACCGCTTCATCCGCCGGGTGCGCCTGTCCAAAGCCAAAATATTACTGCTGGAATCGGAAGAGTCTGTCAACGCCATCGCCTACGACACGGGGTTTACCGACCCGGATTATTTTTCCAGGCTTTTTAAGCAGGAGACCGGATTGACGCCAACAGCTTTCAAGGAACGTGAAAGACATCATGGCTTGCTTGCCCTTTTTGGTTAGTCCGTAAACTTTGCCTTAACTTGCGCCCACCTCGCAAAAACCTCTCAAACGCTACCCCGTGCGGCATCCAAAAAAACTGCTTCACGGAAGTCTAAATGATACTTGGTTATGAAATACTCTATCGAAAAATCGGACAGGATTGCGGTGCTTAACTTGCAAGAAGACAACCTGAATTCAATCGTTGCACCCAACCTGAAATCGGAGTTTGTTTTTTTGTCGAATGAAGGCGTTCCCAACCTGATTTTGGACTTGACCGATGTGAAATACGTGGATTCTTCCGGCTTGAGCGCCATCCTGACTGCCAACCGGATTTGGAAAAACACCGGCTCGTTCGTCCTCACCGGCATCCGCCACGACTCCGTTCGCAAGCTCATCGAAATCTCCCGCCTCGACACCGTGCTGACCATCTTGCCCACCGTCGAGGAATCGAAGGATTATGTTTTCATGGAGGAGCTTGAGCGCAACTTAAAAGTTGGCGTCGAAGGCTAATCTGGAGGAAAGAATACTTGTGGAGGCAGGTGTTTTTGAGAAAAAAAATTGGGATGTTTCACCAACACGACTTTTTTCTTCAACACATAGTCACATAGTTTACATAGCTTTTTGAGAATCAGCAAACTATGTTTTCTATGTGACTATGTGTTTTTAAAAAAATGCGTGTTGGTGAAACATCCCAAAAAATTCCATTTTTTTCTCAAAAACACCTGCCTCCGAATGTCTTTTCTCCCATGAAATTTTCCCTCACCATCCTTGGCGTTAATTCCGCAACGCCAGCCCATGGCAGGTTTCCCACCGCCCAAATCTTGCAGCTCGACAACAAGTTTTTCCTCATTGATTGCGGCGAAGGCGCTCAAATCCGCATGAGCGACTTCGGGATTCCCAGGCATAAGATTCACCAGATTTTCATCTCTCACCTGCACGGCGACCATATTTTCGGCTTGCCGGGCTTGCTGTTTTCGCTTTCGCTGAACAACCGGAAAGCGCCGCTGGAAATTTTTTCGCCGCCCGGCATGAAGGAAATCATGCAAACCCTGCTGGAATTCACTGGCAGCTACCTGCCTTTCCCGCTCATTTTTCACGAACTCGACCCGGCACGGCAGGAACTGATTTTTGAAAACAACGGCATGACCGTTCACACCATCCCGCTGCGCCACCGCATCCCGACCTGCGGTTTTCTTTTTCGGGAAAAACAAAGGCAGCGCAACATCCGCTCGGAAAAAATTCAGGAATACCAACTTTCCGTGCCGCAAATCAAGGCGGCGAAAGCAGGCGAAAACATCACGCTCGACGACGGGCGCTTGATTTTGAATGAAGAATTGACCAAAGCGCCGCCCCCGCCCCGCTCCATCGCTTACGTTTCAGACACGATTTTCCACCCTCCCATTTTGCCTCAGATTCAGGGCGTTGACTT
Organism: uncultured Saprospiraceae bacterium; assembly: GCA_964533005.1. Classification (GTDB taxonomy): domain Bacteria; phylum Bacteroidota; class Bacteroidia; order Chitinophagales; family Saprospiraceae; genus UBA6168. The sequence goes on along the minus strand of CAZHLB010000022.1, from coordinate 12,163 downwards.
GCTTTACCACGAGGCTACCTTCCTGCACGAACTGCTCGAAACGGCAGAAATAACCATGCACACCACCGCCCGGCAGGCTGCGATGATGGCTGAAATGGCAGGCGCTGGCAAGCTCGTCATCGGGCATTATTCCTCCAGGTACACTGACATGCAGCCGCTGCTGAATGAGACGAGACAAGTTTTTCCAAACACCGAATTGGGCGAAGAAGGAAAAACTTACGACGCCTGATTTTGACACTGATGCAACTGATTTCACTGATTCACACTGCTCTTTTTCAGTGAAAATCAGTGCAATCAGTGATTTCAGTGCCAGAAGTCACGTTGAAAATTTGTCTCCAAAAGCGAACTTGCCGCTTCGTATTGGCTCAACCATTCAAGCTTCCACGTGGAGAGAATCAAAAAATCCATCCTGCTTCCTCGCATTTTTCCTTTCCTGACCTGGCGAAGAGAGGTCACCCGCCAAACGATGAAGGCAGACATGGCGGCTGGTTTGACCGGCGCTTTCATCGTGCTGCCGCAGGGTGTTGCGTTTGCAACCATCGCCGGTTTACCGCCGATTTATGGTCTTTTCACGGCGATGGTCGTGCCGATTGTGGCGGCGCTTTTTGGCTCCTCGAAGCACCTGGTTTCGGGGCCCACGACTGCAATTTCCCTGGTCGTTTTTGCGGCGGTGAGCGAATTGGGAGCGGTGCCAGGGTCGGAGGATTTTGTTCAAAAAGCATTGACTATCACGCTGTTGGCAGGCATTTTTCAACTGGCGCTCGGCATTGGACGGATGGGAACACTCATCAATTTCGTCTCGCATGTCGTAGTCACCGGCTTCACGGCGGGGGCGGCGTTTCACATTATTGAAAGCCAATTGAAAAACCTGCTTGGGCTATACGTGCCGAAGGGCGAATCCTTCCTCGAAAACCTCCGAATCATCATTAGCTACCTGCCTTCGACCAACCTGACGGCACTCGGCGTCGGCTTGGCGACGATTGTAGTTGCACTTTTTGTCAAGAAAAAATATCCCCGCTTTCCCAACCTGCTGGTCGGGCTGATTTTCGGGGCACTGTTGACGGCTTTGCTCAATGCCATTTTTGGGCATGACCAAATTGGCATTGAGTTGATGCCAAAAGTTGCAGGCAGGCTGCCTTCGCCTTCATTACCTGATTTTAGTTTTCCGGCACTGAGCGAACTTTCCTCCGGCGCTTTTGCGGTGGCGCTGCTCGGACTCATCGAGGCGGTCGCCATTTCCCGTTCGATTGCGGTGAAATCGAAGCAGCACGTGGATGGCAACCAGGAATTTATCGGGCAAGGTTTGTCCAATATTGTCGGCAGTTTTTTCTCCTGTTATGCAGGTTCCGGCTCGTTCACCCGCTCCGGCGTGAACTATGAGGCAGGCGCACGGACGCCCCTCGCTGCCGTTTTTGCCGCTGTGTTTTTGGCGCTCATTGTGTTGCTGGTTGCGCCGCTGATTGCTTATTTGCCGCTGCCTTCGATGGCGGCGGTCATCGTGCTGGTGGGCTACAATCTGATTGACTTTCGCTTTTCCAAAACAGTGCTGCGGGCGAGCAAGCGGCAGGGCACGGTGCTGGTCATCACCTTCCTCGCCACCTTGTTTGCTGACCTGGAAAATGCCGTTTTCATCGGCGTCTTTTTCTCGCTGATTTTCTACCTGCAACGCACCGCAGCCCCGCACGTGGCAACGATGGCGCCCGACCCGGAAGACCTGAAACGCAAGTTCACCTACACCTTGCGCAAGAGCTTGCCCGAATGCCCGCAGATGAAAATCCTGCGCATTGATGGCTCTATTTTTTTCGGCTCCGTTTTTCACATCGCCTCCGAAATCCGACGCCTGACCGAGGAAGAAGTCGAGCATCCCGAACGCATCAAACACCTGCTGATTCAGGCGCAAGGCATCAATTTCATTGACGTTCCCGGCTCGGAATGGCTGGTGCAGGAGTCGAAACGCTGGAAGGACAAAGGCGGCGGGATGTATTTCGTCGGGCTGAAAATCATTGCCCAGGATATTTTGGTCAAGGGAAAATTCAAGCTTCACATCGGCGAGGAGAATTTTTACAACACGAAGGAGGAAGCCATTTCCACCATTTTCGGGCGGTTGGACAAGGATGTTTGCGATGCTTGTTCGGCGAGGATTTTCCTGGAATGTAAGGCGGATTTGGTGCGAAAAAGAACACAGTTGGAAGCTGTGCAGCACGCTGGATATGAATAGGACTGAAGTGAAATTCACCGGGTGACTTGGAGTCACCCGGTGAATTGGCTGGCTCGGTTAAGAAAAAAAAGCCAGGAAATGCCAACCGGCAAAAGTCGTTTGACCGTCAACCTTTCCGAATAACCTTCCATCTCACATTTGCCGGTTGCGCCCATGAAAAAACGACTCCTCTCCTGTTTCCTCCTTCTTTTTTGGCTGAAAAGTTTTGCCCAATTAGGCATCACCGTCGCCCCGACGAGCAACCGGGCGCTCGATTGGCAGGTGGTGGTTGAAAATTTCCTGACTCACCGGCGCACTGATTTTTTAGAGCATGGCACGACGGCGGTTTTCGATTATGCGCTACCGTTCAAATCGCAGGTGGTCAAATTTCAACCCGGCATCTATCTTTCGAGAGCAACGGTGGGCTACCACGGGCATTCCTTCGAGACTTACTTCCTTGGCGTTCAATTCAATACAGGCATTTATCCATTCCTTTCCAAAAAAAGCAAGTCGGCAGCAGAGCGAGACTTTTTTGAAAGAACCTGGTTTCAACTCTCGCCCGGTTTGAGCCTGGCGACCTTGAAATACGACCAGCCGCAGTTCAAGGATGGCAAGTTCACCGGAGAGTACAAGCGCTTCGACGACCACCAGCTTAGTTTTAACCTGGGCGCACAAGTAGCGGTGGATTTCCAACTCTCTGATTTCCTCACGGTTTCGCCGCTGGCGGGTATCCGGTATTTTCCAAAATTGACTTGGGATGGATTTACGGAAGCTGTTTCGAAAGGCAATATGATTGGCACATTCGACCAGGCGGAGTGGCGGCAAATCACGCTGGGGCTGAGGATGAGTTTGCAGTTGAAAAAGGCTGAAGCAATCGAAAAGTAAAAAGGCAACGGTTAAAAATGAAAAGCCCGTGCGCTGATATCAGCGCACGGGCTTTTCATTTTTAACCGTTGCCTTTTTACTTTTTCCTTGCCGGAGGCGGGTCAAAAATTTCGACAATTTCTACCTCGAAGCCTTGCAAAACCTGGGAGGAAATTTTGCCGGTGATTTCGGCGGAAGACGTCAATTGATAGCCTCCATCTCTCAGTCCGTAAACTTCGATGGTGCGGTTGTTCGGGTCAACAATCCAATACTCCCGGACGCCGGTTTTTTGAAAAACGCCTTTTTTGTCTACCCGGTCAATGATGACGGAGCCGGGGGAGACGATTTCAACGACCAGGTTAGGTGCGCCGAGAATGCCGTCGAAATCATCAACTATGTGCGCATTTTCATTGGAGATGAAAATGATGTCGGGTTGATTTTGATTGAAATCATCGTAGAACACGTCTATTGGTGAATGGAATAATTCACCCAATTGATGTTCCTGGATGAAATTGTCCAATTTCCGTTCGAGTTTCAAAGAAACACGCTGATGCAAGGGGGAGGGTGCAGATTTTCTCACGATTTCGCCATTTATGAGTTCATAGAAATAAGGGTCGTCGTCGTCAAACTCCAGTTGACGAAACTCGCTGACCGTCATTTTTTTAGTTGCGACTATCATGGCTCGAATTTAATTTGTTTTGTGAAGCAAGCCTCGTTTTACTTTGCTTACTACAAACTTAAATCAAATACCCGTAATTCAAATCACCGCTCCTTTTCGTCAGGCAAAAAACACAAAACTCAGCCTGTCCCGCCTGTTCTTCTTCCTTTCTCTATTTTGGCGGCATTCAAACGCCTTTTCATGAAAAAAACAACCATTCTCATTCCCTTCATTTTGGGCGCAGCAAGCCTCGCCCTGTTGCTGATTTTTCATTTTTCCAACCAAAAACCTGCCGTCGAGCCGGCAGAAGAAGAAGGCAAAATGCTGCCCAACGATTGGATGTATTTCCAGCGAGCCTACCCGCACAACCACATTGACCGCCAAGCTTATCGGGATGCTTTTCGCATCACCCAACTAGCAAATGCCGAAGCCCGGCAGCGAGGCGCAGGCGAGTGGGAACAGGCGGGGCCCGCCAACATTGGCGGGCGAATCACGGACATCGGCTTGCACCCGACCGACCAGAATATCGTCTATGCAGGCACGACGGCGGGCGGCGTTTTTAAATCCACGGACGCCGGGTTGAATTGGGAGCCTGTCTTTGAAAACGAAGGCTCGAACTCCATCGGCGATTTGGCGATTGCGCCCTCCGACCCGAACACCATTTACGTCGGCACCGGCGAGGCAAATGGCGCTTTCGAGTCGGGCGCTTTGTTTGGAAACGGCATTTTCAAGACCACCGACGGCGGGCAAAGCTGGTCGCATGTGGGTTTGGAGGAGAGCAACCACATTGGTCGCATCGTCGTTGACCCGGCGAATCCTGACCGGGTTTTCGTGGCTGCGGCTGGCGTTTTGTATGGAAAAAATGAGGAGCGAGGGCTGTTTCGCTCGCTCGATGGCGGGCAGAATTGGGAGAAGATTTTGTACCTGAGCGACTCCACCGCTTGCATTGACGTGGCAATCAACCCGGCGAATCCGAACGTACTTTTTGCCGCCACTTGGGAGCGCATTCGCTACCCTTGGCAACGGCAATACGGCGGCATAACCAGCCGCATTTACCGCTCGACCGACGGGGGCGAAACTTGGCAGCAACTCACCAACGGCTTGCCGCTGAACAGCGCCGACCGAGGCAGAATCGGGCTTGCTATTTCCCCCTCGAATCCCAATGTGGTTTATGCTTCGCTGACCAAAAACCCAATCACGAATCAATTTGACGGCATTTACAAATCCACCAACTCAGGCGACAGTTGGGAGCGGGTGGACAACGGCGACATCGAAGGCATTTTCTCGTCGTTCGGCTGGTTTTTTGGAAACATCCGGGTTGCGCCGGACGACCCCGAAAAGCTTTGGTGTTTGGGCGTTCCGATGTATCAATCTGGTGACGGGGGCGAGACTTGGTGGGATGTGACGCAGGATATGCACGTGGATTTTCATGCCCTTGAAATTCATCCGCAAAACCCTGATTTCATGGTCGCCGGGAACGATGGCGGGATTTACATCTCGCAAAACGGCGGTGGCTCGTGGATGCACGTGGAGAACCTGCCGACCAACCTGTTTTACAATGCTGAAATTGACTACCTGAACCCAACTCACTTGTTGGGCGGCGCCCAAGACAACGGCAGCCTGCGCACCCAAACGGGTAGTTTGAACGACTGGAACCGCATCCTCGGCGGCGACGGCTTCCACGTGCTGGTTGACCCGACCGACAACAACTACGTCTATGCCGAATACCAGTACGGCAACCTTTTCCGCTCCGACGACGGCGGCGAAAACATGGATTTCATTTTCAACGGCGGGCAGGACGACCGCACCAACTGGAACACGCCAATCGCCCTCGACCCGTCCAATCCCACCATCATTTATTACGGCGCAAACTTGCTTTATCGCAGCGCCGACCGGGGCGATGCCTTTGCGCCGGTCAGCCAGGATTTGACAAAAGGGCTGCATCCCAGCGGCTCGCTTGCCTACGGAACCATCACGACCATCGCCGTTGCGCCGAGTGATTTTCAGACGATTTACGTGGGCACGGACGACGGCAACGTGCAGGTGACTTTTGATTTTTGCGCAAACTGGAAAAACATCTCCGCCGGCTTGCCCGACCGGTTCGTGAGCGAGGTAGCGGTGCATCCGACCGACTCGAAAACGGCTTACGTGACCCTGTCCGGCTTCCGTAAAACGGACTACCTGCCACATGTTTTGAAGACCACCGACGGTGGTGAAAATTGGGAAGACATCTCCGGCAACCTGCCTGAAATCCCGGTGAACGACATCATCATTGACCCTGCTTTTGGCGGCGACGTTTTGTACATCGCCAACGACCTCGGCGTCTGGCACACGACGGACGCAGGCGCAAACTGGCAGCCGCTCGGCTGGAATTTTCCGTTCACGGTGGTCAATGACATTGTTTTGCATCATCCGACCCGGACGCTTTTGGCTGCCACTTTTGGTAGGTCAATGCTGAAATATGACGTCTCTGAAATTGAGCCCACCTCGGCAACAGACGAGGCAAACGGGCAGGCAAACTCGTTGCAGGTGTTTCCCAATCCGGTTCAAAATGCAGCCACCATCAGCTTCCGGATGGAAAAACCCGCCGAGACGACAGTTGAAATTTTCAGCCTGAATGGGCAGCACATTGCCACTTTGGCGAGGGGAAAATTCAGCGCCGGGGCGCAAAAAATCAGGTGGGATGCTGGCGGGCTTGCGCCGGGAACCTACTTGGTGCGGGTGCAAACGAGCGATAAAATCTGGACAAAGAAGGTGGTGAAATAGGCGCAAAAGCTGTTAATTTGGGAAAAATTTAAAGCCATGTATAGAGAAGCAGAACAAATCCTGGAATGGTCTGAAAACGAAACCTTAAATGAAGAACTACCTATGAGCAAGAACCACTCTCGCATTTCTTACAGGTTGCCTGTATTGCTTTCAAAGTATGAGGAGCAATTTGAAATCATGCCGGAATTTGACATCGAGTTATCGAGCGGCAAAGCCAAACCCGACATTGCCATCCTGGAAAAAGGATTAACCTTCGACTGGTGGAAGGATGAAAACTGGGTAAAAATCACGCCTTTGTCGGTGATTGAAATTCTCTCGCCCAATCAACCGCTGGACGTTGTGGTGAAGAAGATTGCCGATACGTTTTTTGCCGGAGGCGTCAAAAGCGCCTGGCTTATCGTGCCTTCACTCAACACTGTTCACATCCTTGCGCCTCCGAGGGCAGTCACAACTTATACTTCGGGCAACTTTACCGACCCGGCAACTGGCATCACCTTAAAAGTGGAGGACATTTTCAAATGACAACCTGAAATGAAAAAGCCTCGGAATGACGCATTCCGAGGCTTTTTCATTTCAGGTTGAAAGGGTTTCAATGCTGCGCCTGCCTAACCAAACCGAGCCGCTCTTCCGCTAATTGAAGCATCCATTGGCGGACTTCCTCGGCTGGCATGTTGACCACTTTTTCGTAGGGGAGGACGATTTGATAGATTTTTCTGCCTTTGTGTGTCCAGCTTTCGTTTTTGTACCAATCGTTGTTCATGCAAATGAAAATCAAGCCGATAGGCGTACGAGATTCTACTCCATGCAATGCTTCCAAAACAAATTTCGCATCAATTTTGGAAGCGAGATTCTCGTCTATCATTCTGGTTGCTTTTATCATTTCCATCATGTCTGATTTTTTCCCGAAGGTAGTTGGAATTTAATCGGTTCGCAAATTGCCCGGAGGCATTGACAACCTATCTTGCAAAGGACGGCTTTGGTTTTCAGGCAGAAGGGGATAATTGAAAATCTTCTTTTTTTCTTCCATCAAACAGCCCTCCCAATTCCCATAAAATTGAGCAAAATACTCAAGTTCATTTTCCACCAGAAAGGTTCTTCCATACCGACCTATCTCACCCTTCTTTGTTGCGCCATATTTCCAAACATCTCCCAAATTTAAGAAAATGGCTGATTGTGGACACTTCAAACAAGGATACATTTTAGCCTTTTCAGCAACCAACGCATACTGTTGAGCCTTGCCAAATTCCTTCAATCCTTTGGTAAGTTGTTCAAGCCGCCAAGTCTTCAATCTCGGCTCGCCAAACTCATCCAACTCAACCACCTGGTCATAAGTCAGAAAAGCAGAAATGGAAGGGTAGCCAAGTCCGGCACCAGCTTGCTTTTTAGCTGTTCGTTTCAGTTTGGAAACGGGTTCGAGCTCAAGTTCCATGTTTTTCATTTCGGCAGCCTGCGAGCGCAGGCGGGTTTTCTTTGCCTAAAGTAGAGCTTGCGTGAGGTGAAAACGGTCAGAATGCCTCGTTCAAAGCGACCCGCTCATCCTTCTTCGGCTTCAAAATCCAAAGCCTGCCGTAGTGATGCAAGGCAGAAGCCTTCGCCAAACCCAGGTCGCCGTTTCCGCTGTAAACGTCAACGTGACCGGCGCCTTTGATGGCGCCACCGGTGTCTTGTGGCAAGAAAATGCGGTACTCGTGGTGAGAGACTTTGCCATTTTTCACCACCGGAAAAGCTGCCAGCACTACGCTGCCAAGCGGAAAAAAACGAGGGTCAGCTGCGATGGAAATGTCTTCGAGCAGCGGCACCATGCCTGCGCCTTTGGCAAGCCCTTTTTTCGGAAGGAAAAACGTGTAGGAAGGATTGTAAAACAGCACGCTGTCCACCATCTGAGGATTCTTGGCGAGGTAGCGGCTGATGTTGTCAAGCGATACATTTTGAACGCCGAGGTAGGAACGGCTTTTGAAAAACTTCTCGATGTTGCGGTACGGGTGGCAGTTTTGACCGGCGTAGGTGAATAACTGGCGTTCGCCCGTTTCCTGAAACTGAACCCAGCCGGAGCCTTGGAGCTGCATGATATAGACGTCCACCTTGTTTGCTGCGTAAGCCAGTTCGTAGCCTTTTCCGGCGAGTGCGCCTTTGGCGTCAATTTCCCGCCGGCTCGGAAGTTGCCCTTGCCAGTCTTCGGGATAGGCATAAATCGGGTACTTGTACTTGCCCGTTTTTTCCTTCCTGACTTTCACGACGGGGGTGAAGTAGCCCGTGAATTTGACGTTGCCCTCTTTGTCCCCGCCCCAAACCTGGTAAGCATCCAGGTATTGGTTCAGGTCTTTCGGCTGCATTCCCTTGTTTTTCAACAAGATGTCAATGACCGCTTTCATCTCGCCGACCCTGATGCTCAGATTGCCAGCCCGCTCCTTGTCTTGCGACCCGGTGGCTTTCAGCACCCGCAATTGATGTTGCAGACCAATCGCCAGTTTCTCACTGATGACCGGAAAACCCAGTTCGTCCCACTCGGACGGCGTGAAAATTTCCGGCAGCCTGTCGGCGTCTTCTAATTTGCCCGAATTGTCAGTATCAGAATAAGTCTCGGTCGGCAAATCGAAGCAAACTTCGGCTTCGGCAGCGTCCGGTGACTCCACGAGGAAGGAATAATTGTGGAAAGAAATGCCTAAAATAACCAGCAGAGCAATGAATGATGCTGCTTTAACTCTGTTCATGGGATGCGGAATTGGATGTCCATGGAAACTTATCCGCTGCAATCGCCGCCAAATGCGGCAACTATTCTTTGTCAAAAAAAGCCTTGCATCGGTAGTTTTCTCCTTGAGTGTAGTTAAGTCCATAGTTGCGATTTTTTGGAGGCAAATCAAATTGGCTGGAAGTAGCTTTCCCTGGAGCTACCGGGGTTTTCAGAACCGAAGCGGTTCGGGCTGCACGTTTGATTTGTTTGGTCAGTGGCAATGCCAACTTGAATTGCGCCCTGTTCTTACGCCAAAAACGGCATTTTCAAAAGCCTATCCCTGGCGGATAGGAATGTAAGAGCCTGAAACGATGCAATTGTTGAAATGTTGACTCAGCAGGGGAAATACTTTTCCACAACTGGCTATAATTCAAAAGATTGCAAAAAAAAGAATCCGAATTTAGCGTAGGAGAAGCGTAGGAATGGAGGAAATAAATTTGAAGAACAATGCCGCTTGGCAAAATCAAAGCCAAGTTTCTTCCCTTCGGAAGAACTTATTGCCAGCGAAAATTTTGTGAGGATTTCTTGAAAAAAATTTTGCCGATGGTATCTGAAGACCTGTCAGCACTTGAAGTGCTGACAGGTCTATTGTCTATCTCACCGTTTTTCAAGGATTGAAATGCAGCTCGATACTCTTCGAGGAAACATGGCTGCTGTGGTCAGCCACTTCAATATTGAGCTTCACGGTCGTGTGCTCGGTGATGCCTTCGACATCGTAGTGAATGTGAAAATCATACGCTGTCATGTCGTGGACGGTCGGTTCTTCCGAAAACAAAACCGCACCGGTGGCTGCGTTGACCAGCTCGATTTTTAGCTCATGCAGGTCTTCATCGGTGACTTTGCCTTCGATGCTGATTTCGTCGCCGTTGGCAAATTCATCACCGTCCGACGGGCTGTCGAGGGTGATGACTGGCGCTTTGTCAGTTTTGTCTTTTTCGCAAGACGACAATGAAATCAAGACAAAAAGGCTCAAAAAGAGCGTGGTAAAAAGAAAATGCTTTTTCATGATGAAGTATGGTTAGATAATTTTTTCTCCTGTTGACCTTCTATCCAAATCAAGATTTCAGCGCCAAAAAGAGGGGTATCAAAAAAGGCAAATTGCCTGGCAAACAAACTTCCCGCCGAGGTTGGAATGCCCTTCCGAAAGGCTTTGAAAAAATGGCTGTTGAAACGAGGCGTCGAAGGAAATATTTCCTACGAATACTTGAACGCCCGCTCCGACAAAGCCAGCCCTGCCGCCGGTAAATTTTCGGGTTTCGTCGCCCAGGCGGTCTTTTTGGGCGGCTTCAAATTGAAGTCCCAGATTAGGCAAAATGGAAAAATCATCGCCGCCGATTTGACGGAAAACTCGCATCCCACCTTGGATTCGATTGCCAAAACGGTAATCCATTTGATTGGTTGAATTGAACCGAAAACCAGCGTCCGCCTGTATTCCCCACTGTTTGAAACGCAGCGTGTATGCGAGGTTTGCCAGAAAATCAAGGCTGCCCGTGCCGGTTTGCAAAGTTGGCTGATACTCGTCGCCGTCGGCAATATTTGGCTTGAAACTGCCGGTCGGCAATTTGACGCCGCCGCCCAGCAGCAGGTTGTGTTTCCAATCCCGGCTGAGGCTGTCGCCGGTGTCGAGCAAGTTGTAGTTGGCGAGCAAAGTCACGTCGCCCAGCCCTTCTTCGAGCAAGGTTTCCCCGTTGTTGGTCTGCGAAAAGCGGTTGAACGGCAAGAAAGCAAAAACCTGCACTCGTTCGACCGGGTAAAACCGCCCGAAAAACTCCATCGTTTGATATTGCTGCTCGGTAGTCAAGTCTGGAATTTCGTGAAGGATGGACGGCAAACTTGTCGTCTTCAGGCTCCGCTGCGTGTAGCGGATGCCTGCGAAGTGCTTGTGAAATTGTGGCAAAATGCCGCCGTAGCCGCTGCCAGAAGCGCAGCAACTGACAGCGCAACAGGATTGCCCGCTCGCACATGATGCGCCCAAAATCAGGCAGGCGAAAAAGCATAAGTATTTCATTCTCAATGTTTGCGGTGAAAAAAGCGCCATGTTGATACGTTTTGAATTTCCGAATTTTGACGGCAAAACAAGTTTGTGCACTTGCTGAAGGGGGTGACTTTTCGCAGGCGTTGGAAGGAGAAAACTCAGTGCGGTTAGCACTTGAAGTGCTAACCGCACTTGGCTCTGGAAAGGAGCATCCGGTTGACGCCCAAGTCGAGCGTCGAGGCGGCAGGGAAAACTTTGCGGAAGGTATTTTCAAAAAAATCGCTCGCCCGTTGTTCCAATTCAGGTGTGTCAGTGAGGCGGTTGTAGATGAGCAAGCCATTGGTTTTCAGGCACTTTTTGAGGTTTTGCAGAAAAACTTCCCGCTCGAATTGCTCCGGCACCTGGTCGTCCAAAAACACATCCATCACAATCAAATCGAATTGCTTTTCGCAATTGGCGACAAACTCGAAGGCGTCGCCTTCGTGCAATTCCACCGGGGAAGCCAGTTCTGGCAGCAGGTATTTTTTTGCCCAAAAAGCCACGACCGAGTCAGCTTCCACCCCCAGGTAGCGGTATTTTTTTCCAAAAACTTTTTCCAGCATGTACGGCACGCTGCCCAAGCCGAAACCAAGCAGAAGCACATCAAAGTTTTGCTGCTCGCCCAGGTCAATCTTGCGAAAAGTGTTCAGGAAATTCTTGTAGCGGTCGCCGTAGGAATAGACGGCATTCGGCGTGGTGAGGTAAAAACGCCCGTTGCGCAGGCTCAAATCGAGAGATGGATTGAGTACTGTGGAGGCTTTTTCCAGTGGAATTTCAGTAAGGTAACTGAGCCAGCGTTTCCAGAAGGGTAGTTTCATTTCCTTAATTTTCAAAGCCGAGCCGAAAGCTGACAGGTGGAAAACGGGTTTTTGGGAGATAAAAAATTGGGATGTTTCATTTGTCGGTTGACAAAGAGGTTCTCCTAAAAAAGTG
>CAZHLB010000021.1:0-22633 GCA_964533005.1 uncultured Saprospiraceae bacterium | reverse complement strand
ACAGTTCCTTTCAGGATGACAAAAGCGACTTGCAGACGGTCAATGCGACTTATGATACAGCCTCAGAGTGCTGACAAAGCCTTCGATGCTCGTTTTGCGATGAGCAAGTAATAATTGAAAATGAATCCTTTCCTGAGCAACTCGACCCGCTCCGTTTGAAAGCCTGCACCCTGCAATTTTTCCAGGTATTCATTCAAATCAAACTGGTGCGGATGCAAAATATCAGCAGGGACGAGGCGGAACAACCTTTTGAAAAACAGGAAGTTATGCGCATCCACCGTCATTGCCAGGTTGCCGCCGGGGATGGTCAGCCTCGCCAATTTGCCCATGCAAACAGGCAGGTCGGCGACGTGGTTGATGACGTTCAGGCAAAAAATGTGGTCGAATGGCTCGTCCCGGTGGTATTTTTCAAAGGCTACCGGGTAAAAAGTCGTGTTCGGAAAACTGCCGTTTTGGAGGTGGGAAAAGAACCGCCGATACTTTTCAAATAGCGGTTCGACGGCAGTCACCGGGTTTTCCGGGAACATCAAAAAGACGCCTGCCGCTCCGCAGCCAACCTCCAGCAACCGCTCGGTTTTACCGATTTCAAGCTGCGCTTTTTTCAAAAAGCCTTGCCAATACTGGCGTTTCCAAGCCAGGTACCCTGCCTGCGACTTGCCGAGCAAGTACCACCGCCACCAGAGGTGCTCGAAAAATTGGGCGATTTTCCAGCGAAAATTCATGCGGCGAAAGAAGGGAAAAGGAAAAAGAAAAAGGCAGGATGCTTGAAAAAGCAATGAATTGTCATCTTCGCATGGCAAGGAGAGGGCTGGGTTCGGAGAGAAATTTTTTCAAAATTTCTCTCCAAACCCAGCCCTCTCCAAACTTTTCAATCCCGTGAATTGATGCTATTTGCAATTGGTACGAGAGTAAAATTCCTGCACACCGGCGACGAAGGCGTCGTCAAATCCATGCTCGACGGCGGCATGGTCAGCGTCTATCTGCCTGCGGAAGACATGGAAATTCCTGCATTTCCCGACGACCTGATTCGGGCGGAAAAATTCATGGCGCACCCGGTGAAGGCTAAAATCATCGAAGGAAAAAAAGCGCCCGCCCCGCCTCAGCCGCCGCCGATGAAAATCGAAACGCAGTACGCCATCCTGAAAAGCTACGGCATCCAGCTTGCCTTCGAGCCGTCGGGAAGCGCTGAACCGGGCAATGAAAAATATGCGGTTTACCTGCTGAACGACACCAAATACGACGTGCTGTACGCCATCAAATTCCTGCTGAACTATCGCAGACCGGTGCCGTGGGATGGAAAAATTGCCGCCACGTCCATTGTTCGTTTGGGCGAAATGCTCTACGACGACCTGAACGAGTCGCCGGAATTTGAAATCGAATGCCGCTGGATTAGCACGGAAGGCGTGGACGAACCTGTTTTTAAATCGTTGAAAATCAAGCCGAAGACTTTTTTTTCCAGCCTGCGCACCGTTCCATTGCTCAACCAAATAGCGCATTTGTATCGCCTTTTTGAAAAGCCGGAGGCGCAAAAAGCCGCCCCTCAAGATGATTTGAGCGCCTATACCAAACGGCACGCCAAGCCTGTTTTTACCCGCTCCAACCTCAAGATGCTCGACCTGCACGACTCAAAAGAGTATTCCGAGTTCTCGCCTGAAATTGACCTGCACATTGAAAAGCTGCTGGACAACTACCAAAAGTTGAGCAATGCGGAAATCCTCGCCATCCAGCTTTCCCGGTTCGATGATTTTTTGGCAAAAGCCATTTTGCTTGGCGTCAAAAATGTGTTTGTGATTCACGGCGTCGGGGAGGGAAGATTGCGGAATGAAATTGCCACCCGGCTGCTGCAAAATCCTGACGTTGAGACTTTTAAGAACGAATACCATCCCCGGTATGGCTGGGGTGCAACGGAAATAATTTTATGAGCAACGGCATTTGTTTCCTGTCCCTAAAAACAGAAAAGCGGCAGGAAGCCCATGCCCCTGCCGCCCACTTTTTACTTTGCTCTTTTTACTTTTTACTTCTCAACAGTTCCCCGCCCGATGCTATCGTAGTAAAAACCCTTGTCCTCCATCTGCTCCACGTCGTACAAATTGCGCCCGTCAAAAATCACCGGAGTCTTCAACAACTGCTTCATCACATCGAAGCTGGGGGTGCGGAAAACGCTCCATTCCGTCACGATGGCGAGTGCATCTGCGCCGATGAGCGCCTCGTATTGGTCTTGTGCCATACTCACTTGCCCGTTGTAGCGGGCTCGGACGTGGTTCATCGCTTCCGGGTCGAAAGCTCGTATCTGTGCGCCGGCTGCGATGAGGTCTTCGATGAGGAACAGTGCCGGGGCTTCCCGTACGTCGTCGGAGTTAGGATTGAATGCTAAACCCCAGAGAGCGAAGGTTTTACCTCTCAGGTCTTCGCCAAAATAAGCTTTGATTTTTTCCGTCAGGCGGTGCTTTTGCGTGGCATTCACGTCCATTACCGACTTTAGAATTTTGAAATCATAGTCGAAATCCTCGGCAGTTTTTGCCAGCGCCTGCACGTCTTTCGGGAAGCAGGAACCGCCGTAGCCGATGCCGGGAAACAGGAACCGCTTGCCAATCCGGGTGTCGCTACCCATGCCGACCCGCACGGCGTCCACGTTTGCGCCGACCCGCTCGCAGAGGTTTGCGATTTCATTCATGAAAGAAATCCGGGTGGCGAGGTAGCTGTTGGCGGCGTATTTGGTCATCTCTGCCGAGCGTTCGTCCATGAAAAAAATGGGGTTGCCCTGGCGCACGAAAGGCTCATAGAGTTGCTTCATTGCCTTGCGGGCACGCTCCGATTTGGTGCCGATGACAACCCGGTCGGGCTTGAGAAAATCTTCGACCGCAACGCCTTCCCGCAGAAATTCAGGGTTGGAAACCACGTCGAAAAGGTCTTCGCTCAGGTTCTTGGCGAGGATGGAATGCACCTTTTCCGCCGTGCCAACCGGCACCGTGCTTTTGTCCACGATGACTTTGTAGTTCGTGATGATTTTGGACAAATCGTCCGCCACGCCGAGGATGTAGCGAAGGTCGGCGCTGCCGTCTTCGCCGGGCGGGGTGGGCAGGGCGAGGAAAATGATTTCCGCCGGTTCGATGGCTTCCGCCAGGTTGGTGGTGAAAATGAGGCGGCCCTGGCGCTTGTTGCGCTCGAAAATCACGTCTAAGCCAGGCTCGTAGATGGGGATTTCCCCGTCCTGCATGCGCTGGACTTTGGCTTTGTCAATGTCCACACAAATAACTTGATTGCCTGTTTCGGCAAAGCACGTGCCCGTCACCAGTCCGACGTAGCCCGTTCCAACAACTGCGATGTTCATTTGATATTGAAATTTTGAGTTTGAGAAATTGGAAATCAGGAAATTGAAAATCAAGCATTTAGAGGGGCAGCATTTAGATTTTCAATTTCAAATTCCGCAATTTCCATGCTCTTGTGGCGGGCGCAAAATTAGCTGTTGCGCACACTATTCGAGCCGGTGAAAATGAATTAGCGGTAAACTTTGCGCCGGTCGGAATGCTTCAACCCGGCGGAAGAGCAGTAAAAACAGGGGGGAGAAAGAAACTTGTTAAAGACTAAAAATCTCAGGAAAGTAACCCGTGTTTATGGAAAGAGAGCGGCAAATTTCAATGCCTGCCCGCTCGTTTGACAGCCCAAAGTTGAGATTTGAAAACCAATTCGCAGATGAATTTTTTCAGCCGGAAAACTTTTCAGTCGCCGGTTTTGCGTTCAGGCGGCAACTTTGACCAAAAATAATTTCCAGATGAAATACAGCCTCTTCACATTGATTTCCATTGCCTTGCTTCAAGCCTGCGCCGTCAAGCCGGGCGCATTCTCTCCAACTTCCATGCCGCCTGCACCGCCAGACTACTCAAAACCGGAAGCCTGGGCCGCCCTGCCTGACCACTCTGACAATGCTGACCGTACGCCAGACCCGTCGCTAAAAGACTTGCAAGCCTCGGCTCAAGCGGATGTTTTTTTCCTGCATCCAACTACCCTGACTTCCCGCAAATCCAAAGTTTGGAACGCCTCGCTCGACGACTCAAAACTCAACCAAAAAACGGACGAGTCTGCCATCCTGCATCAGGCGAGCATTTTCAACGGCGCAGGCAGGGTCTTCGCTCCACGTTACCGGCAGGCGCACTTCCGCACCTTCTTTGTCGCAGACACCGCTTCGGCAAAAGCCGCCTGGGATTTGGCTTACGCCGACGTGAAAGCTGCCTTCGAGTTTTACCTGAAAAACTACAACCAGGGTCGCCCCATCATCATTGCCTCGCATAGCCAGGGCGCAAAACATGGCATCCGGCTGATGCAGGAATTTTTTGATGGAAAGCCTTTGCAAACGCAGCTTGTCGCAGCCTACCTGGTGGGATGGGCGGTAAAAGAAGGCGACTTCAAAGCCATTCCGCCTTGCCAGACGCCTGAGCAAATCGAATGCTTTTGCTCCTGGCGCACCTTTCAGTATGGTCACCTGCCGCAGAAATTTTTATTCAAAAACACCAAAGTCTGGGTGACCAATCCTTTGACTTGGACAACCGAAAACACGCCTGCCGCCAAGTCCGTCAACGAAGGCACGGTGCTGCGAAAGTTTGAAAAAATCCACCCGCAGCTTTGCGACGCCGAGGTGCACGAGGGCATTTTGTGGACGAACAAGCCCCGGTTTCCAGGCAGCTTTTTTTTGAGAACGAAAAACTACCACATCGCTGACTTCAACTTCTTTTACATGAACGTGCGCAAGAATGCGCAGGCGAGGGCGGCGGCGTTTTTGAGGAGATAATGAGGATTAAATGATTGACGATTAAATGATTACATGATTGTTGATGGAATGGAAGAGAGTGAGATGTGCGATGTTCCAGGACATCGCACATCTCACCCTCTTCCATTCCATCAACAATCATGTAATCATTTAATCGTCAATCATTTAATCCATCTCGGAGCTACCAAAGAACCAGTTTTTTCTCCTCACCAAAGTGACTCCCTTGACAAGAATCAGCCGACACTCTGACGTCCATCAAAGCATCCCCGCCTCCTGCCCGCCTACCTTTCTTCCTCTTTAAAATGAAAAAGTCATGCGAAAAAAAGTCCTCATCATCGGCGGAGGAATGGCTGGCTTGAGTGCTGGCGCTTACCTCCAAATGAACGGCTTCGAAACGGAAATTTTCGAGCTGAACAGCACACCCGGCGGCGTCTGTACTTCCTGGAAACGAGGCGATTACACGGTGGACTGGTGCGTTCACTGGCTCGTCGGTTCAGGCGCTTCCGACAGTTTTTACGAGCGGTGGAGCGAGTTGATTGACATGCAAGAACTCGAAATCGTTGATCACGAAGAGTACGCAGTCGTCGAAGACGTGCAAGGAAACCGCCTGCACATTTACACCGACCTCGACCGGTTGGAACACGAAATGCTGACCAAAGCGCCGGAAGATGAAGCCCAAATCAAGGAGTTCATCGCCGCCTGCCGCCACCTCGTTCACTTGGACATGCCCAACGAACAGGCGATGCAGGTGGCGAACTTCTGGTACAAAATCAAGGCGGTCTGGAAGATGCTGCCCTACCTGGGCGATTTTGGAAAATACAGCCGCATCAGCACGGCAGACTACGCCAATAAATTTGGCAACCCTTTGCTGCACAAAGCCATATACAGCCTCTTCGAGCCGGAATTTCCCATCCTGTTTTGCATGATGACCCTTGCCTGGATGCACAAAAAAGCGGCAGGCTACCCCATCGGCGGCTCACTGAATTTTGCCCGGCGCATCGCCGACCGGTTCGAGGAATTGGGTGGGAAGTTTCACTTCGACAGCCGGGTCAGCAAGATTTTGGTGGAAAATGGAAAGGCAGCCGGAATCGAGTTGGCAAACGGAGAAACCCACTCCGGCGACTACGTCATCTCCGCCGCCGATGCGCACTCGACCATTTTTGACATGCTCGGCAGCAAGTTCACTCACCCTAAACTCGAGGAGTTTTTTGCCAATAGGCAGACTTTCCCGTCGCTCGTTTTTGTGGCGCTTGGAGTGGGCAGAACCTTTCACGCAGCGCCGCACAGTTATTTGATTTCATTGGAAAAGCCGCTGGAAATTGACCCGGAGACGAACCTGAACGACCTTTATCTGCGCATTCACAACTTCGACCCGACCCTTGCCCCAGCAGGTAAAACGCTGGTTTCCTGCCTAATGGAAACTCGAAACTGGGAATACTGGACTGACCTGCATCGCAACAACCCGCAGGTTTACCGGGAAGAAAAGCAGCGAATAATTGACGCCATTGTTGACATCCTCGAAAAGAAGTTGGGCAACGTGCGATTTTTTGTAGAAATGACTGACGTGACGACTCCGGCGACCATCATCAGCTTCACCAATAACTGGAAAGGCAGCTTCGAAGGTTGGTTGCTCACGACAGAAACGGGCTTCAAACAACTGCCCAATACTTTGCAGGATTTGGAAAACTTCTTCCTCTGCGGTCAATGGGTTGCGGTGGGCGGCGGTTTGCCAACGGCGATGATGTCGGGGCGGGATGTGGCGCAGATGATTTGCAGACAGGAGGGGAAACACTTCGAGATTGTTGCGCCGGAACACAGAGAAGCACTAGTTGGGGAGGAGGTGTAGTTTTTTATAAAAAGCAATCAACGTCGGCAGGGTTTTGAACCTGCCGACGTTGAAGTTCAGCCCATCAACTCCCGAAAGGTCTTGAACCACGTTTCCAACGACTCGTGGTACCTGTTCACCTCATAGTTGGGCCCATTGTAAGTCCTCGCCACCGCTCTGAAATCTTCCTCCATCGGGTTTGTCTTTGCCACTGCCGGGCGAGTCTTTCCGCTTGCAGCCAGAAACCTGCCGACATAGTAAACCTGTTCAGGCAACGGAGCAGTAAACATGGCGAAGGCACTCGGAGCGCCCACCATCTGAAAATTTTCCCCCATAATTTGCCCCAAACCGAAGCTCATCGAGCGAAAGCGAAGCTCTCGCAAATCGGCATTGGGATTGGCATTTTCGAGCCTCGACAGGTAGTGCTGCTCGAAGCGGGGGCGCACGACGCCGTCCGTTTCTTTTTTCACGATGGCGAGAATCCACTCCGGATGAACGGTGACGCCCCGCTCGGCGGCGATGCGTCGCGAAGCGGCTTTTGCCATTTCGCCGTAACGTTCAAAAATCTTGGGACAATCCAGGAATTTGTGCCGGTGCAAGCTGTTCAGGTGAAAAACCGCCTCGTCGTAGCTGCCGCAAGCGACCTGCCCGGCGTCAATTGCGGCTTGCGCAACTTCGAGCAATTTCGTCAATGAAGCTGCCTGCATCGTCACGTCGGGAATAGCGACGATGTTGGCTTTCGCTGTTCTGTAATCACAAGGATAGGCAAGCGTTTTTCGGTTGATTTCAGGCGCAAGCCCGTTGTCGAACTGGAACTGCGCCAAGCCCCGGTTGGTGCCTCGCCCGAAGTCGCCGTCAATGGAAAAAGAGCCGCCGATACTGGTGGAGTAGCCCAAAAAAATCAGCAGGCGTTGCAAGGCTTTGACGGAGTTTTCGCCAACGGTTTGGCGGGTCAGGCTGACGTCGCCCTGCGAAAAACGGTCGAGGTCGGCTCGCCAGCCGCTTTCGTCGGCGTCGGGAAAAGTGAGAATTTGGCGGATTTGCGGATTGTCTACAAGGTTGAACATGGCTGAGGTTTTGTTTGCCCAAAGTCCCGAAGCTTGCTGCGGGAGATTGACGGCGGTGAGGAGCGCAAAGTAGCCATTGCTTTTGTTGTCGGCAAAAGCTGACACCTGGAAAATGAAAAGGGGCTGGCAGATTTTTCCTGCGGAAAATCTGCCAGCCCCTTTTTATTAAACACCATTCGTTTTTTTCTTTCAACACATAGTCACATAGAACACATAGGGTTGATAATCAAAAAACTATGTGCTCTATGTGACTATGTGTTGAAAGAAAAAAAGTGATGTTGGATGGACGTCAACTACTCTAGTTTGGACTCAATTGCAGCCCAAATCCAGCTTCGATTGCGGGTCGTTGTTCGGAAAACACTGCCCGGAACGAATGGACAACGGCTGAAAACGCAGCAAATTCGGGTCTCGCAGCGCATTCGTCAGGAAAGCGGTGATGTCGTCAATCTCATCGTCGGTCAAATTCAGCGGCAGAAAATCATCGGCAAGCTGGCTGTCCGGCACGTTCGGATTTTCCTTCACCGCCTTGTTTTTGTAAACCACCACGTCCCGGATGCTGGTGAAACTTGCGCCGTGCCCGTAAAATGGCGAGTCGGCGATATTGTAAAGTTGCGGCACTTTGAATCTGAACTTGTCCGACTCGTTTTTCGTGAAATCGTACCGCCCGAAATTGCCGCCGGAAGTGGCGTCTGCGCCGTAGGTCAGTTCCGAATTTTCAAACAAATCCTTCATGCCCAAAGCATTGAATTCCATGTTTGCCAGCGAGGGCCCATTGTGGCAATCGGCGCATTTTGCTTTGTCAAAAAACAAAATAGCGCCCCGTTTTTCCTGCTCGGTCATGGCGTTTTTATCGCCCCGGAGCCAGAGTTGGAAAGGCGCTTGATTTGCCAGCAAAGTCCGCTCGTAGGCAGCGATGGCAAGCCCGGCGTGCTCCCGGTCGTAGCGAACGGCAGGGTCAACTTCGTGAAAAGCTGCGTCGAACATTTCCTTGTAATTGATGGCTTCGCAAAGGCTGTCGTTCATCACTAAGCGGTGGACTTTTTGACCGGCGATGGCTTGGGTTTCCGTGCCCTGGTAGCCGAGGTTGTTGAATTCTTTTGGCGTTCCGACCGTCCAGTTTGCTTCTGTTCCGGCGTTGGTTCCGGTTGCGCCGAATTGCCCGTTCCACAAGATAACGTCTTGATAAGCAATGTTTAAGGCAGATGGAGAGCGCACCGGTTGCACGTCCAGTTCCAGAAAATCATAGAGCGGGTTGGGCTCCCTGCCTTCGCCGTTGACGCCGAAACCCATGCCGCCGTCGGCGATGCCCTGGTGCCTGCCCGCCTGGAAACCTGCGGCTGCAAAATGGCAGGAGGAGCAGGAATAAGCAGCAATGTTTTCGCCATGTTTCGGCGACAAACCCATGCCGGTTTCGTGGAAAAGCAGGGCGCCCAAATCCACTTTTTCCTGGGTCAGCGGATTTTTCGGGTCTTGCGGAATTTTGGAAAATTCCGTGCTCAGGGGCAAGACGAAATGCTCCAAGCCATGCCCGCCGGAGACTGCTTCAAGCGCCAATTCAAGTTCCTCGTTGAGTTTAGCGTCAGTGGATTCATCTTTTTTGCAGGAAAACAGCAGGGTGGTTGCGCAGAATAGCAAGAGTGTCAAGTACTTGATTTTCATTGGAAAGGCGAATTTGAGACCGAAAGAAAGACGGCTTACGGGCAACACCGCTGCACGAAAGTCCCCTAATCTTTGACGGTCGGATGTTTGACGAGTGGAGCTTTGGAAACTGAGGGCAGATTTAGTCACGAGGTGAAAAGCAAATTGGGAAGGTTGCAAAGCTGGTTTTTTTAAAATTTCAAAAGCCACAGGCAGTCGGTGACTTTTGCTCGAAAGTTGCTTTTTTGCAGGCTGATATTTGTCAAAATTTAAGCCAATATGAGCATCAATCTTATCTCCGACACCGTCACCAAGCCAACGCCCGCCATGCTCGAAGCCATGTTTCGAGCCGAAGTCGGCGACGACGTTTTTGGCGAAGACCCAACTGTCAATTCCTTGCAATCTAAAGCTGCCGCCCTGTTCGGCAAAGAGGCAGCGCTGTTTTGCCCTTCGGGAACGCAGACCAACCAAATCGCAATCAAGGTTCACACGCAGCCGCTCGACGAGGTGATTTGCGACCACTTTTCCCACGTTTATCAATACGAAACGGGCGGCTACGCTTTCAATTCCGGCGTCGGCATTAACCTCATCGAAGGCGTCAACGGCAAAATCAGGGCGGAACAAGTCGCCGCTGCCATCAAACCTGTCCACGACTGGCTACCCCTCAGCCGCTTAGTCGTTTTGGAAAACACGGCAAACAAGGGCGGCGGCAGCATCTACACGCTCGACGAGATACGCCCCATCAGCCAACTTTGCTGGGAGCGAGGTTTGAAAATTCACCTGGACGGAGCGAGGATATTCAATGCCTTGGTGGAAACGAAGGAAAGCCCACTCGAAATCGGGTCGCTTTTCGACAGCGTTTCGATTTGCCTGTCGAAGGGCTTGGGCGCTCCGGTCGGCTCGTTGTTGATTGGCAATCAGGATTTTATCAAAAAAGCGAGGCGGGTGCGCAAGGTGATGGGCGGCGGAATGCGGCAGGCAGGTTACTTGGCGGCGGCTGGCATTTTTGCCTTGGACAATCACGTGGAAAGATTGAAAGAAGACAACGACCGTGCGAAGGTTTTGGGAAAAACGCTGGAAAGCCTACCCTGGGTGGAAAGCGTGCGCCCGGTGCAAACCAACATTGTGATTTTTGACCTTCGAGCGCCGCTGACGGCGGCTGAATTTTTGGAAAAGCTGGCGGCGCAAGGCGTGAAAGCTGCGCCGTTTGGCGTGAAGACAGTGCGGTTCGTGACGCACCTTGATTTTACGGAAGAGATGCTGGAGCGGACAGTGGCGATGTTGGAAAAGCCGATTTAGTTACTGCTTTGTCTTTTCTCGTCGTTTTTGCTTTCCAACTCCCGACGGATTTTTTGAACCACTGCAACTTCAAGTCCTCCTATGATGGCAATATCTTCATTTGTGATGCCTGGAAATTTTAACAACAACCCTTGCACTACTTTCATACTTCTTAAATAATCGCCGATGGCGATACCTTCTTGCCTGCCTTCTTGCTTGCCTTCCTGCTTGGCTTCAAGCCATACGTCTTCTTTCCATTCTTCCATTGCCGATGCTGTTTTCATAATTCTTGAAGATTTAAAAATCCGTTCTCCAACTTCTTTTTTTGAAAGAAGGGAGATGGCAAAAACATACCTGATGAAAATAACCCGGTCATTTTTATTGCCGGATTGCCCAACAAATTTAGCAAGCTGTTCCAAATGATTCAATAGGAATTGCCGATCGTAGCGGTGTTTCAACAACAGCAACCCTGTAACCAGGAAGACTACCCGAAATGACCAGATTTCATCGTCGCTCATTTCCGACAGGTCAATCAAAATGTACTCCCAAGCCGGGGTGTACTTTTCAAATTCCGGTGACATTCCTTCCAGAAAATCTTTCCATGGGCGGTTATCCCATGGCTCTTTTCCGTGGTAAAAAAGGATGGGCAAAACCGTGATTGGCTTTTCCTCGTTGGCTATGTAATGTTTCCAAACCTGAATTTGGTAGCCCAGTAGTTGAAGTGGCGGATAAGGTGGGACGTAGCTTTTATGCTCGAGCAAAAGGCAAATCCCTACCGTTGTGCCGTCTTTTTTTTCGCATAAATAAACCAAATCGGCAAAATGCTCCCTCAGTTCTTCGTCAATAAAACCTCGTTCGTTGATGCGAAGCGTAGAAAGGTCGAGCTCTTTTAGAATGGCAAGCGGCAATCGTTTTTTCAACAATTTCCGCATATTGTTCACCCTGGAAAAAAGGGCTTTGAAGAGCTTGTCTTCGGGTTGTTTCAAGTTTGTCATGTGCAGTTTTTCTCAAAAATTGGAAAGTTCTTTTCCTCCTGTCTTTTCTAAGTAGTCAACCTTACTACTAATCAACCCTCATCAACTAAAATAATCCTTCATTTTATCGAAAAACCCCCGGTCGTCTTTGTCAGGATTGGGTTGAAAATTGGGCAGGTCACGCAGTTTTTCAAGCAGGTGGCGTTCCTCGTCGGTCATTTTTTTGGGCGTCCAGATATTGACCTGGATGAGTTGGTCGCCCCGTTCGTAGCTCTGAACGCTGGGCAAACCTTTGTCTTTCAAGCGAAAAATTTTACCTGCCTGGGTGCCGGGCGGCACTTTGATTTTTACCCTGCCGTCAATCGTCGGCACTTCGACGGACTTGCCGAGAGCGGCGTCGGCGAAATTTAGGTGCATGTCAAAGATGAGGTTGATGCCTTCCCGGTGCAGGTGCTCGTGCGGAATTTCTTCGATGCTGATGAGCAGGTCACCGGGAGGGCCACCCTTCGAACCTGCGTTTCCTTTGCCGCCGAGCGACAATTGCATGCCTTCGGCGACGCCTGCCGGGATTGGAATTTCAATCAATTCATCCCCATAAACATTGCCGGCGCCTTTGCAGGATGGACAGTTTGCGGTGACCACTTCGCCCGCACCCTGGCAAGACGGACAGGTGGTCGTGGTTTGCATCTGCCCCAAAAACGTGCTCCGGATTTGCCGCACGTAGCCAGACCCCCGACACGTTCCGCACTGCTGCACGGAACTTCTGTCTTTTGCGCCGGAGCCGTGGCAGGTGTCGCAAACGACCTGCTTGTTGACCTTGATTTTTTTGGTGACGCCTGCGGCAATTTCTTCCAAAGTCAGCTTGACTTTGATGCGCAAGTTGCTGCCCCGCTGACCGGTAGGTCTGCCGCCGCCCCTCGCTCCCCGGAAAAATTCTTCGAAAGGGCTGCCGCCGCCGCTGCTTCCAAACACATCGCCGAATTGCGAGAAAATATCCTCCATCGTCATGCCGCCCCGATAGTTGCCGCCGCCATTTTGGCTCACCCCCGCATGACCAAAACGGTCGTAGCGGGCACGTTTGTCCTTGTCGCTCAATATCTCATAGGCTTCAGCAGCTTCCTTGAATTTATCCTCTGCCTCCTTGTTGCCGGGATTGCGGTCGGGATGGAACTCCAACGCCTTTTGCCGGTAGGCTTTCTTTATCGTCGTATCGTCTGCGCTGCGACCCACGCCGAGAATCTCATAAAAGTCTCTTTTTGACATTGTTGAATGGTTGAATGGTCGAATGGCTGAATGGCTAAATGGTTAAATGGTTAAATGGTTAAATGGCTGGCAGCTTTGTAAGCCATCCAGCCATTTAACCATTTAGCCATTCAGCCATTGTCTATTTTCCCACCACGACTTTGGCGTGGCGGATGATTTTGTCATTCAGGCGGTAACCTTTTTCGATGGTGTCGAGGACTTTACCTTTCAAATCCTCGGTCGGGGCGGGAATTTCAGTGATGGCATCATGCAGTTCCGGGTCGAAGGGTTGTCCGGTGGACTCCATAGGTTCTAAGCCTCTGTTTTTCAGGGTACTGTAAAGTTTTTGATAGACGAGTTCCATGCCTTCGCTCAAGCCGCCGTTGTTGGCTTCGCCGAATTTTTTAGCCCTGTCAAAATCGTCCAAAACCGGCAAAAGGGCTGTCAGAGTGTCTTGCGCCGCCGATTTCATCCAGTCTATTTTTTCCCGGATGGAGCGTTTCTTGAAGTTTTCAAACTCGGCGTAAAGGCGCATGTATTTGTCTTTCAGCTCGTCCACTTGCTTGCGGAATTCCTCGACCTGCTGGCTGGAGGCTTCAGCTTCCGGGGTTTGACCATTGCCGCTTTCGGCTGTGGAATCGCCATTTTGCAGGTTTTCTGCGTTCCCGTTCGGGTTTTCATTCATGGATTCTTCGTGGCGTTCTGTGCCATGTTTATCCTTTTTGCTCATTGCTCGAAATTTTTTTAGCATAGTTCAACTTCGCCAGTTATCAATATGTTTGCCAGCGAAGACTGGCAGTCATTTTGTCAGGATTGATGAGGGTTTATTGGGTTGATGAGGTTGATGGCATCAACTTCATCAACCCCATAAACCCTCATCAACTTCATCCGTACGACCTCTGATTTTCAAGATGGAATATTTGAGCAAAATGCTCCTTCTTCTCACTTGGCTTTGTTTGCCTGCTGCGACTTTTGCGCAAAGCACCATCACTTTTGAAGCGCATACGAGCGCAAAACAGGTGCTATTGAACAGCTATTTCGAGGTCAGTTTTACGCTGAAAAATGCAGGCGGTTCTGATTTTAGCTCGCCCGGTTTTGAAGGGTTTACCGTGCTGGCGGGGCCCAGCACCTCGGAAAGCATGTCCATTATCCAGGGCAAAGTTGCAAGAGAAATGAGCATATCCTACACTTTGCAACCCCGCAATTTGGGCAAACTCACCATCGGCAGCGCCGCCATCAAAGCCAACGGAAAAAAAATGCTCACCGAGCCGTTCACCATCGAAGTCGTGAAATCCGGCGCAGGCAGCGGTTCGACTGCCAAAGTGAAAGGCGAGGTTTATATCAAAGTGATTCCAAGCAAAACGAAGGCATACGTTGGCGAGCAAATCCTGCTGGACTATAAGTTATACACCTCCATTTCCATCGAAGGTTTCGATTTGCCGGAAGAACCTGAATACCAGGGGTTTTTCGCACAAGAACTGAGGCGATACGACCCGCAGGCGCAGCGGGAAGTGATTGGCAAACAAGAATACACCACCAAAGTCATCCGCCGCCTGGCGCTTTTTCCGCAGCAAACAGGCACACTCACTATTCCCGGCATGACCATCCAACTCATGGCGCTCGAAGAAGAAGACCGGGGCGGCTTCTTTTTTAGCCGCAGCGTCCGACCTGTTTTTTTTACGACAGAACCCGTGTCGGTGAGCATCGAACCGCTGCCTGTGCCTTCCCCGGCGGGGTTCGGCGGAGCGGTTGGCAGCTATTCATTCGTTGCAAATGCTGACAGAAATATGGTGACGACCGACGATGCTATTACCCTCACGTTGACCATCACCGGCAGCGGCGACGTGAAGCGAATTCAGCCGCCGACACTGGCAATTTCGGATTCATTTGAAGTGTATTCGCCCAGGGTGGTTTCGGAGGAAATGGAGGAAAAACAAGGAGAAATCATTGGTTTGAAAATTTTGGAATACACGCTACTACCCAAGTATCCCGGCGAATTTTACATCGAACCAAGCTTTACTTTTTTCGACCCGGAGGCTGACGACTATGTTACGCTGCGCCAGTCTCCGATTCCGATTGGCGTTCGGCAAGGTTCCGACCGCCATATTTCCACCGCAAAAGGTGTCGAGGAGCCTGCCGCCGAGTCTGACATCCGCTATATTAAATTGAAAACCAACCTGAAAAGCAAAGGCACTTCCTTCCTCGGCTCGCCTGCTTTTTGGACGCTGGCGGCACTGCCTGCGCTGGCATTCGTGGGTTTGTTTTTTTACAGGCAAGCAAAGGACAAGCAGGAAAAAATTGACCCGCTTTTGCTGAAACAACGGCTGGCGAGCAAAGAGGCGCAGAAACGGTTGTCGCTCGCCCATCAATTCATGCAGGCAAGCAAAAGCAGGGCTTTTTACGATGAAGTTTCAAAGGCTTCGCTCGGCTACGTTTGCGACAAATTAGATATTCCGCTTTCAGCGTTGACGAAGGAAAACGTGCGGGATACGCTGCAAACTTTGAAAGTGAGTCAGCATTTTATCGAAGATTTTATGCGGGTTTTGCAGACTTGCGAAATGGCGCTTTTTGCTGGAATGGATAATTCCGCTGATATGCAGGCGACGTATGAAAAGGCAATCGGTGTGATTGCAGGTATCGAGGCGGAGGTGAAAGGTTGAAAAATTTCAACTGCCTTTTTTGCTGGGATTGGGCTTGATAATGCTGACGAGTTGATTTTCAATGTTGTAATCCGCCTCTTCAAGAGCCTGATGAATTCTGTTTGCCAACGCCTCTCGATTTGTGTCTTCGGTACAAATGATTATTCCAAAATGGATAGGATTCCTTCGATGAATTCGAATGAAATGCCCTCGATTCAAGGTCAAAATCACTCTTCGTTCAGATTGGGCAAATTCAAAAACGTTTTCGTCCGGTATCCCTTGGTTTGCATTTCCAGCCTCGAAAGAAGTCAAAACATCGTGTCCCTTTTCTCGAAGGTTTCTCACGATAGACTTGTAGAAGTTCTCGTTTGGGTAGATTCTCGTCATAGGTCGTCTATTTCGTTTTCAAGAATATTTTGGTCAATTTCTTCTTTGTTTTTCCTGTAATAATTCCAGGCATTATTCAAATCCGCTTGTGTCAAAGTGGGATATTCTTCAAGCAAATCTTCGTCAGTCAGCCCAACCCTTTTTGAGTTTACCAATGACCAAACAGGAATACGGGTTTTCCTGATGCAAGCATCCCCTCCAACCACACCCGGCGTTTTTTCAATGCCGGGAAACGCCCCGCTCAATTTATCAACTACCCAATGCGCCAATTGAGCTTTTTCAGCGGCAGTCATCTCTTCGACCAAGGCTTTTGCTTTTTCAAGGACATTCATATCTCTTTCAATTTTCAGCAAATTTAGAAAACTCGTTTTTCAATCAAAGGTGAAAGTCAGCCTTCGGATTCATGTTTTACCTTGCCCAAAAAATCAATCTGCCAACCATGAATGCCGCAAGATCAAAACGAAAGCTGTTTCAACCTGACTTTTTTCTTGCCGCTTTTGCGGCACTTTCCCTCGCAAATTTCACCTGCATCGCTACCCAATTTCAGCCGGGTATTTTTCTCACCAAACCGTTGCTGCTTGCCTCACTTGCCGCTTGGTTTTATTTGAAAACCAAAGACTACCCTACCCTTTTTTCCCAGTTGATGCTTGCCGGGTTTCTACTTTCCATGGCAGGCGACACGCTTTTGATGCTCATCAAAAGTGGCGGCGAACAGTTTTTTCTGTTCGGCTTGGGCAGCTTCCTCGTGGCTCATGTTTGCTACATTTTTGCTTTTGTCAAATACCCGAAAGTCCGGTCGGGCTTGGTTTGGCGGAAGCCATTGCTCAAAGTTCCGTTCTTGATTTTCCTCGTTTTCATGCTTGCTTTTTTGTGGGCGGACTTGCCAGGCGGCATGAAATTGCCAGTGGTTTTTTACTGCTGCGTCATTGTTTTCATGGCAATAAACGCCCTGAACATGAGCCGCCGGGCTTCCGTCAGCGCAGCGAAACTGCTTTTTTTCGGAGCCATTTTGTTCGTCATTTCCGATGCGATAATTGCCCTGCACAAGTTCAAGTTTCCGGAAATGCCTGAAATTCCAACCAGCCTGGCAATCATGGCAACCTACCTCGCCGGGCAATTTTTACTGGCAAATGGCAGCACAAAGGCTAATTCCGAGGCTTCCTCTTTTTTGTTTTAACCGCCTGGTGGGAAATGCAGGATGAGTAAAAAATGCCAAAGTTATCCAACCAATCTGTTTACCGGCTTCAACTATTTGTTTTTCAATGCAGGAAACCTACTTTTGTACCCAATTGAAAATCAACCACATCTTGCGGAAATTTGGAAATAGGAGAAATCAGATGGAGAATTGAATTCTTGAAAGAATTTGTTTTCCATCGGCATTTTCTCAATTCCCAAATTCCCCAATTTCTCGTATGAAGAAGCAAGCCGGACATCGCAAGCACAATTATCCAGATGCAGACCTCTACCTGCAATGCGTTGAAAAAATCCGCTTCGCCCACCGGGATTTGGAGCAATTTCAGCAATACGGCTACGACATCGAACGGCTGAAAAAATTCAAAGCCATGACTGACCGCTTCCGGGACTTCCCGGACGACGACGAATTGCTGGGCGACCAGATGATTTTGACCGAAAAAAAATACAAGGCAGCTGAAAAACTTCGTGCCTCCATTCGCAGCCTGATGACACGAGTCGAGGTAAAATTCAGCATCAAATCAGGTCGCTACCGCAAGTTTGGCGCAGGCAGAATCGGCGACCTGAGCGATGCGGGTCTGATTTTTTGCGCCCGCCGGGTGGTCAGGGTCGCTCGCCAGCAAATTGATTTTCTGGTAGATGTTGGCGTGAATGAAAATGCCCTGGGGCGCATCGTCGAAGCTGCGCAGGAGTTTGAAAATGCCGTCAATATTCAGCAAGACAAAGTCGCCGACCGGGACATCGGCGTCGAGCGGCGCATGGATTACGGCAATGAAATCTACGATGAGTTGGTCACCCTTTGCAACATCG
The DNA here is from genome assembly GCA_964533005.1 of uncultured Saprospiraceae bacterium. Lineage (GTDB taxonomy): Bacteria > Bacteroidota > Bacteroidia > Chitinophagales > Saprospiraceae > UBA6168. Next base: position 4,817 of record CAZHLB010000021.1, on the reverse strand, counting down.
GCAAAGACATCTGGGACAATCTCGATGCTACGAAATATGAAAATTATTGCCTGTACGAAAGCAACGCCGACCAGAAACGGGCTCGGAAGGAAAGGCTGGCGGCGGAAGCGGTGGCAACCAAGAATGGGTCGCTGGTGAGTAGTTGATGAGGTTGATTTTGTCGCAAAATCAACCTGATTAAGACGTTAGGCAGAATTAAACGCTACTCATTTTTTCTTTCAACACATAGTCACATAGCCCACATAGTTTTTTGATTATCAACTCTATGTGGTCTATGTGACTATGTGTTGAAAGAAAAAAAGTGATGTTTAATTTATCTCAATCAACAGCGATGCCAGCGCCTTGCAAAGCGGCGATGATTTTATCCAGCCGGGCTTTCAAAGCTGCGTTTTCAGTTTGCAATTCCTCAATAATCGCCTGCTGCTCCTGCATTCCCTTCACCACTGGCACGACAAATTCAGCGTAGCGCAAAGCATACGGCGAATGTTCATTCTGCGGCTTATCCACCCCGCTGAAATCGAAGCCCGACAACTTCGCAGCCGCCTCCACCTCCTGCGCAATGAAGCCAGTGAACCTAATTTTTTCAATATCATACTTGCTCCCCCACCCTTCCGAGCGATCTGCCGTCGGGATGAAATTATTCATGGCGTCCACGTCCCATTGATAAGTCACCGGACGCAGGCGGCGAATAAAATCAAGCCCCGCCACGTCTTCCCGCACCTGCCTTTTGAAGCGCCCATCTGAAAAACTGCTCCATTCCACCTGACCGCCGATGCTCGTGACCGAAGTATTGCCGATGCGGATGCTGTTGTCGGCGGTCGTGTTGGCGTCGTAGCCGATGGCGGTAGAATTGGAGTAGCTGTTGGAGACAGTGCCGACGTCGGTGTTTCCGCCGACGGCGGTGCAGTTGAGATTAGCGGTGCCCTGGTAGCCTGCGCTGTCGCCTACTGCTACGTTGTTGGAGCCGGTGGAGTTGGAATACAGAGCGCCAACACCAAAGCCTACGTTGTCGAAGCCAGTGGTATTTGCCTGCAAAGCTTCCTTGCCGACTGCCGAATTGGAAAACCCGAAGGAGTTGGAATTGAGCGCATCGTGCCCGATGGCGGTATTCGAGGAGCCGGAAGTGTTGGCGTACAAGGCATCCCTGCCCACCGCTGTGTTGGAAGCACCGTTGAGATTGAAATAAAGCGAGCCGACGCCGAGCGCCGAATTGTAAGAGCCGGTGGTGTTGGTAAAAAGCGCCTGGTAGCCTGCCGCTGTGTTGGATATGCCGGTGGAATTTGAATACAAAGCGTCACGCCCCGCAGCCGTGTTGGTGTTTCCGCTCGTGTTGGAAGACAAGGCGCTCCTGCCGATGGCAGTGTTGTCGCTGCCAATGCCGTTTGCGTTCAGCGCATCCTCGCCGACAGCCGTATTTGAAAGCCCGGTTGTGTTGGCATACAAGGCATTGCTGCCGACAGCGGAGTTGAAATTGCCGGTGGTGTTGAGGTGCAAAGTTTGAAAGCCGAGGGCGGTGTTGTTCGAGCCGGTGGTATTGTAATAAAGTGTACTTGCACCGCTCGCCGTGTTTTTTAAGCCGGAGGAATTGAGGTACAAGGCAAAAGCGCCCAAGGCGGAATTTGATGAGCCGGTCGTGTTGGTGTACAAAGCATTTTTGCCCACCGCCGTGCAGCTATCCGCTGTCGTGCTGGAGTACAAAGCCTGACTGCCGTTGGCGGTGTTGAACAAGCCATTGGTGTTTGAATACAATGCCTGATGCCCGCTCGCTGTGTTATTGCTGCCAGATGTATTTGAAAATAGCGCCGAAGCGCCGGTCGCCGAATTAAAACTGCCGGTGGTGTTCGAGCGCAGCGCATTTGCGCCAATTGCCAGGTTGGAGTTGCCGGAAGTGTTAGCGTACAATGCCTGGTAGCCAATCGCCGCATTGAGGTAGCCGTCCAAATTCAGGTACAAAGCTTGGTAGCCCACTGCTGCATTGTGATAGCCGAGCGTGTTGGTAAAAAGCGCATCCCGCCCCAAGGCTGCGTTGGAATAGCCGGTGGTATTGGCTTTCAGCGCCCCCGTTCCGACGCCGGTGTTGCCGGAGCCGGTGGTGTTGGAATACAAGGCTTCGTAGCCGAGCGCCGAGTTGAAAAAACCGTTGGTGTTCGAGTACAAAGCCGTCGAGCCAAATGCCGAGTTGCCCAGACCGGCGGTGTTTGAAAACATTGCCGCCGAGCCGACGGCAGTGTTGACCGTCCCGCCTGCATTGTTCCTTCCTGCCTGACTGCCAACGAAAGTGTTGAAATAGCCACCGGAATTGAGATAGCCAGCCCGGTAACCAAAAAAGGAATTGTCGAAGCCGCTCACCCCGCTCACCGGGTTGTTGGCTTGCCCCGCATCCTGTCCGACGAAAGTCGTGCGGGCTGCATCGGGCAGTTCCAGCCGGGGGCTACCGTTGGCATTTTTTTTCAAAACCATTTCCTCCGTGCCGCCCAGGTCGAAGCGGATGATGTCTTCGTCTGCCGATTCTTCGGTCTGGATTTTCGTGTCGGTGTCGGCATCCATGATGCTGGAACTTGAGCCGCCGCCTCCGCCGATGGCTGTCCAGGCGGTTCCGTTGAAAAAATAAAAGCCGTTTGTATTGGTGTCATATACGAGCAAACCTGTTGCGGGTGAAACAATGGCGGTGCGTTGGGCTGTGGTCATGCGAGGTACGAGCATGCCCTTGTCAGTTGCGCTCACGTCGAGCATGGCACTGGCTGCCGGGGCTGTCCCGTCGGCGTTGATACTGGTGCTTTGCTGAATATTGCTTTGTGAAAATGCGGCGATGCTTGCCGCCAGGAAGGAGAGAGCGAGAAGGATGTTTTTCATGGTGAGTTGAATTTTTTAGGCGGCAAAAGTAGATGGGCATGGGGACATTCCCGTAACCGCCAAATTTATTTGGCGGCATCATCTGTTAGACGCCGCCAAATTTATTTGGCGGTTACAGTCAATAGCGCCAGCTTTTTAAATCCGCCCCCTTCGGCGCAGATTCCCCCATGCGTTTCAATATTTTCGGCACATACATGGTGTTGTATCGCAGCCTGGAAATATAGTTCGGATTGTTATGGTCGCCATTCCAGCAATGCTCCGCACGATCGCCATAATCCACTTCACCGGCATAATATGGGTTGGTTGTTTTTTCCAAAAACTCCTCCATAAAATACGTGGCATTATTGAGGTAATAATTGTCCATATCGCCGCAATAGATATGAATTTTGCCTTCCAGTTTCTTGCCCAATTTCTCCCAATCCCGCTGCAAAATATGCCGTAAATCATAGTTCTCCCGCCAGTATTCCGCCACTTTGTGGTCAATGACACCGGTCTTTTTGTCCCACAATCTGGCAGGATATCCATCTTTTCCGACGGGAGAATAAACAGCTTCCCAAATATCGAATTGGTCGCCGGAGCGGGAGCGGTCGCCGAGCGCCAATTCCCGCCAATTCATATCTGCGACTGTTGACTGAATATGCCCCAAATAATTGCGGTGACCCGGTCGCCATGTTTTGCGGAATTGACCCTCGTCATAATATGCGTTTTTATCCTCGTAAATATTGACCGTCATGTATCCCCGGAAATCAATCGGGTCGGGGCAGGCGGCGAAGCAGCCATTGTATTCATCCGGGTAAAAAACCTGCGCCGCCAGTGCCTCCCAGCCGCCCGTCGAGCCGCCATATAAAAACCTCGCCCAACCTTCGCCGATGCCCCGGAATTGCTTTTCAATATGCGGTATTAATTCGTGCGTGATGGCGTCTCCGTAGGGGCCCAAATTGGCGGAATTAACCGCATAACTATCGTCATAATATGGATTGGCGTGCTGAATTTCGATGATGATAAACCGGGGGAAAGTATCGCTCACCCACGTCTGATAAAATTGATACGCCTCCTCCTGCTGGATTTTATTGTAGCCCGAAATATGAAACCTATCGGAATAATCCGGCTTCATATTCGGGTCGGGCGGCTCGGTGCGAAAGCCGCTGAAATCCGCCGGAAAATGACCGTGAAAAACCATGATTGGATAATGTGCTTCGGGATGCTCATCGAAGCCTTTGGGCAGCAGGACGTGCGCTCCGAGGGTCATCGGTCTGCCCCAAAAATCGGTGAGCAACTTGCTTTGCATCTGCACGTGGCGGATGTATTTGCTGTCTTTTGGCGGCGTGACGGGCGGCACGGTTTCGGTCAGCGACAGCTCCACCGTTCCGCCGATGCTTGCGTCGAGACGCACTTTTTTGGGCGGGCTGAAAAGATTGCCCGGCTCATTGTTGAAGTGCTGACCCGCCGCCCAACTGCCCGGCAGCTTGACGACGTGCCCGTTGGAAAGGTTGAAAGTTTCGTAGCGGTGCAGCACTGCTTGCACCCAATAATCGCCGGGCGGCAGCAAATTCAGGCTTTGCAGCGGGTAGCCAAATGCCGAGCCGTCCATGCTCGCCGACATTCCGGGCTGCATTTTTTCTACGTTCATGCCGAAGACTTGCGCCGTTTTTACGCCGTCGTTGATTTGGCGACGAGGCTCGGGGTCGTTGGTCGCCGAGATGAAAAGCAGTAGACGGCCGTCGAGCGGGGCTTGTGATTTTTCCGGTGGAAATGAAATGTAGAAATGCAAGCCGCCGGTCGGCTCTTTTTGCGCAAAGGCGGCGGAGATGCTGGTGAAGAAGAGAACTGCAAGAAGTAAATGCCGGATTTTCATGTTGATATTTTTTTCCAAAAGGTAACTGATTAGCACGTCTGGCTGGATCGCTTAAGGCTGTCTCATAAGTCGCTTTGACCGTCTCCAAGTCGCTTTTGTCATCCTGAAA
>CAZHLB010000020.1:0-22673 GCA_964533005.1 uncultured Saprospiraceae bacterium | reverse complement strand
CCGAACTGGAGTTCGGCGGTACGGGGCACGGTTCAGCCCGAAAGGAACATGAGCCAAAGACTTTTACCAGGAGGATGTACATATCTTATAATCGTCCGAGCTATAGACAATAGACTTAAAATTCTACATGAAAATAATCCTGCTTATTCTTTGCCTAATTGCCGCAGCCATTGCGATTTGCATTTATTGGCTGAACCGGGTCTCTACCGTTTCGAAAGAAACCCAATATGGTCCATTTGTTATCCGGGCAAATGCTGCCACAGGCAAGACTTTCAACATCAATTATGGCATGGTCAATTCAACCAGGGTAAGCTACTCCATTTGGTACGATGGCAAGCCCGTTGAGTTTCCGGGGTCGCTACAAACGAACACGGGACTTCCCTTTTTGTGGAAGGTGTATGCCCTCTCCGATGCGCCCGAACCGACCCTACTGGCTGGAAGCCAAAGCCTTTATCTGGTTTATTTGAAAGCTGGAAAGCCGGTTGTCGAGCCCTTAGTGGTGCAGGGTCACGACTTTGCCAGCTTGCAATTTTTGGACAGCGAAGCAGGGCAGCCCGGCAAGGAAACGGAGGTTTATTCGATGAGCCAAACGGAGGGCATGGAAAAATTGGACTCGCTCCAGGGCGGCAATTTGCTGCTGGTCAGCGGCAAATTGGTGCTCGACGTGCGCACCCGCCAACAATGGCAATTTAACAAAGACAACAACAGCGTTGAAAATTACAGCTTCCCATCTCCACCAGGGGCATTGGCGTTTTCGCCCGATAGGAAAAACATCGTTTTCCACGGGGAATTTCAAAGCTGGAACACACCAGACGAAGAACTACCGGATTCTGAACATGGTATTGTCGTCTATAATTATGAAAAAGACACCGGCTATCCGGTGATATATGACGACACCGAAACCAGAATGACCAATCTCTTTGAAATCAACATCAATTGGTTCAACGATTATTTTGAATGGAAAAAAGACGCAAATGGCGATGACCGGCTACAATTAATATCCTTGGACAAACCCCGAAACTGGCTCGGCAAGTACAGCGACAACTATTATTATTTGTACCCGGTAAAAGCCTCTATGCACCCTGTTTTTCTGGATTTTGTGTTCCGGCAAATGGGCTGGACGAAAGCCAATATCCTGGAGGATAAATTCCACGAATATACGGGCCGCCAACTTTTACTCGGCGACAACGAAACGAAATTGGACTTGGTTTTCAAGGAAGACGAGCAGCAAATTAGTTTTAGCAAACACCTCTATTTGCCTGATACTGCTGAAGACACAAAATATCGGATATTGGTGAAAAAAATCGCTGACGCTTTCGATGCGGAATTGGCATCGGGCAAACATCAGGAGCATTTTGGGAAAGTCATAAACGAGACAAAACGCATCCGGGCTTTGTAAATAATAGAACAATAGGAATCAAAAATGACCAAGCAGGAAGTAGAAGCCCGCATCGCTGCCGCCGTCGCCAAACAGGTGGAAGCCATCGTTGCAGAGCAACAAAAACAGTTTGCAGCAACCCTCGAAGCAGTGATGAAAAACGCTGTCGGTGGCATGGACAAAACCAATGCCTCCCTCGCAAAGGAGCGGAAAGCCGTCGAAAAAGAACTCGACGCTGTCAAAGCCCTCCGTGCCAAAGCCGAGCGGGGAGGCGAAAAAATGGCGACCGAAGCCTACGAAACCCACCGGGAACAATATGAAGAAGCATGCCGCACGGCACTACTCCGTGACTTGACCCGGATGCACCTCGAAATCGGGAAGTCGAATCGGGACATCGCCGTTTGGCTCGACGTGCCGCAGGATTTTGTGGAAAACATCCGACAGGTGATGAAACGTGCTGAAAAATTCAACTCCGGCAAGCCCAAGCGCACCCTCCTCGAAGGCAACCCAAAAGTCCATTTGACCGGCGGCGGGCGCACCGGCGACGTGATTTTTGAAAGCCGGGAAACCACTTTCACGACCTGGTGGGAATTCGGCAGAGGAAATACCTTACTTATCGTGGACATACCGGCCAAGGAGCGCTGGGAAGCTCATACCCAACTTCCCCTCGCCAAACGCATGGATGTGCTGAATTTTATCGGGGAGCATATCGTGATTCACGAAACAGGCGGCGCCGGCTCTTTTATTATTGGGGACAATGTGCTGATGGTTTATTCCGGGAAGTAGCCGCCCAATTTATCGGGCTATGGCGCGGTGGGAAGCGGGAGTGAGTTGGCAAAAAGCTGACAGGTGGAATTCGGATGCTGCTGACAAAATTTCTGAAAGAAATTTTCTCAGCAGCATCCGAATTCCACCTGTCAGCTTTCGCCTTTCTTCGCCCAAAAATTCATGCGCAGTTTTGTTTTCAGCTTTTTTATCCTCGCCTGCTTTCCGCTTTTTTCTCAATCTGAAAAGTCCATCGGCATTCACCTGGGCATCCCATTTTTTCACGAAAAACTGCCGGAGGAGCGGCAGTACAAACCCTTTCAACTGCTGCTTTATTACAATTTCGCCAACCTGCTGAAAGGCAAAAAAAACGACCTGTTCGTGTACGTCGAGCCGCAGTTTGTGTGGGTTCATTTTTCACCAAAAACAAAAAAGGAGGTCGAGTTTGGCGTGAATCTGGGCTTCGAGTACCGGCTGAATTTTTCGGAAAAAACGGCACTCGCCGCCGCCATCGGTTCGGGTCCCCACTACGTAACGGTGGAGACGACGCAGCAGCACCGAGGCTATATTTTCTCCGACAATTTCACGCTGGGTTTGAAGCAAACCCTCGGCAACGGCGACACGGATTTGCACCTGCGCTGCCGCTTCCGGCACATCTCGAACGCCAATTTTGCGAAGCCGAACAAGGGAATTGATAGCTGGTTCGTGCTGGTCGGAGCGACGAAGCGGTTGGAGTAGCCTTCGGAGAGAGGTGTTTTGAGTGCTTCATGCAAAGGACGCTTTCCCGCAAAGGGCACAAAGGAGCCAAGGGCGCAAAGGTTTGATAAGTAGTAATCCTTTGCGACCTTCGCTCCTCTGCGCCCTTTGCGGGAATACGTCTCTTGCGTGAAACATCCTTAAAGAAAGTGCTTCCACGCTATCAACTCCCACTTGACACGTCCTAAAATAGCTTTTCACCAATCACCAATCACCATGCTCGACCTCATCATCATCGGCGGCGGGCCCACTGGCATCTGTGTCGCCATCGAAGCGGAAAAAGCAAAACTGAATTACCTCGTGCTCGAAAAGGGTGTGCTGGTCAATTCCCTTTTTCACTTTCCTACCAACATGACCTTCTTTTCCACGTCCCTCAACCTCGAAATTGGCGGCGTGCCCTTCATTTCTCACGTGGAAAAACCCACCCGCAAGGAAGCGCTCGAATACTACCGCCGGGTGGTGGAAAGCTGGAAACTTAAAATTCATCTCTACGAAAAAGTGCTGGAAATGAAGCCGTTGCAGGGCGGCGGCTATGAAATTTTTACCTCGAAAAACAGCTACCGCACCCGCTGCGTCGTCGTGGCAACGGGCTATTACGACAAGCCCCGCCTGATGAACGTGCCCGGCGAAGACCTGCCCAAAGTCAAGCATTATTACGATGAAGCGCATCCCTACGTCGGGCAAAAAGTGCTGGTCGTAGGTGCTGCCAATTCCGCCTGCGACGTGGCTTTGGAGACTTTTTACAAAGGCGCTCAGGTGACGATGGCAATCCGGGAAGGCGAGATTTACGACAAGGTGAAATACTGGATCCGCCCGAACATCGAAAACCGCATCAAGGAGGGCAGCATCGAGGCTTTTTTCAACACGATGGTCAAGGAAATCAGGCAGAACGAAGTGGTTTTGCAGACGCTGGAAGGTGAGCGGGTACTGGAAAATGATTTCGTACTTGCCATGACTGGCTACCAGGTGGACTTCGTTTTCTTGCAACACTTGGGCATTGTCATCGGCAACGACGAGTTGAGGACGCCGCAGTTTGACCCAGTGAGATTCGAGACGAACCTGCCCGGCGTGTATTTGGCAGGCGTGGCGCAGGGTGGCTTGGAGACGAGCAAATTATTCATTGAAAATACCCGGCACCATGGAGAAGTAATTGTAAACCAGTTGATAAAGGTTGATAAAGCGCTGTAACGGCGACTTCAGTCGCCGCTTGCACCAGGTTGATAAAGGCTGATAAGGGTTGATAAGGGTTAATGAAGGTTGATTCGCATCAAACCTTCATTAACCCTTATCAACAATTGAAAACTCAACCCAATTTTTCCAAAACCTGTACGAGCAAAGCCCCCCGGTTCGTCTTCGCCATCTCCACAAAACCCGCATCTTCGGCGTTTCCAATGTGAAACTATTCACTGAAGGGTGATTGTCATCGGCAGCAAGTACATCGTCCCTACCGGGCGATTGGCTCATCACCGATGGCACCCCCTCAATTATTGATTACCAATGCCTTACAGCGAATTTTTAGCCGACCGGGTGCGCCGCCGCTTGTCCTCCGGCGCTGCCATTTTGGAAAAGAAAATGATGGGCGGACTGATTTTTATGGTCAATGAAAAAATGTGCGTCGGCGTGGACACCGACCGAAAATCGGGCGACGACCGCCTCATGGTCAGGGTCGGAAAAGCCGCTTACGACCACTTGCTCGACCGCCCCGGCTGCCGGGAAATGGATTTCACGGGCAAGCCGATGAAGGGTTTCCTGTTCATCTACCCGGAAGGTTTCGACAGCGATGCCGACCTGGATTTTTGGGTGGAAAAGGCGTTGGCTTTTAACCGGGACGGGGCGGTTGCGTCGAAGAAAAAACGATGAAAATGCGAAGCATATCACCCACCGGGAAATGACTGGATTGCATTGACCGGCGTACGCCGGTATGAATTATTTCAGCCGCTCCAACACGCCCTTCCGCTTGACGATGTTTTTGTAATCCCACTGAATGAGCCGGGACTTTTCCAACCACCGTTTCAAATCATCCAAATTGATTTGGCCGGCTGCCGTGTAGCGGATTTCCGCCGCTTTGAAACTGCCTTCTTTTTGCAGCCCTGCTTCCTCAAAAGATTGCCCGCTCCAAAATAGCAGCCGCACACTGTTTTTCAATTTGTGGTAGCCAGCCACCGGGTTGCCATCCAAAAACCAGACGGGATGAGCGTGCCAGATTTTGCTTTCCGCTTCGGGCAGGTGCCGGTAAATTTCTTGAGCGAGGAGGTCGCAAATGGCTTTATCGCTCGCAGTTTGGCGGTCGTTGTAAGCTTGAATTTCCTGGTTTATTTGATTTTCCATCTATCATAGTAAAGCAGAATTAAACACGCCTTATTTTTTAAAACACATAGTCACATAGTTCACATAGGGTTTTGAGAATCAAACTTCTATGTGGTCTATGTGACTATGTGTTTCAAAAAAATAAGGCGTGTTTAATTTCTACGGTTTACTTATTTAAAGTTTGATAAAAACGCTTCGCTCCCAATGCCACCGGCAGCCCGACGCAACAGACTAAAATGCCGATTGCCAGCAATGCCTTTCTCACGTGAAGCGACGAAGCCCCGATTTGACTCAAGGGCACGACCACCCGTGTCGTCACCACCCAAGCCGCCAGCCCGATGAGCAGGCTATCGAGCCAAAGATGCCGACCGAGCAACCGCCATTTTGGGTAAATCCAGAAAAAACAAGCCGTGATAACAAAGGCGATGAGAAAGTGAAAAAACAAACCCCAAGCTGCCATGCCCAGCCCGCCTGCATGAGCCGCTTTGCCAAAAGCGCCGCTGGCGATGTAGCGAAGCACCTGCCCCGGCGTGACGCCGGACATGAACCATGCCTGCACAAATGCGGCGGAAATGTCGAGGACGCCCGCCACGAGGGTTGTTTTTAGAATGGATTTCAACATGAAACTTATCATTTTGGAGACAAAAAAATTTCAAAGTCTATACAAAAGCCCTTCAATTTTCTTTCTGCAAAATCCATAGATAACCGCTGCCAACTGAAACACTTCGGTGCATCCCGCCGCCGGAGCATCATTTTCGAGCGCAAAACAACTTCTTGCATTGTTAATTGCTCGTCCGATAAATATGGAGTGCTTATTTGATTGAAAACCGCCCGGTATTTTATCGGGCAAAATACTTTTCCATGTTTCGCAGATTTCCATCCATTGAAATTTGGCAGGCTCATGGAACAAATGGAAATATAGCCAAACCTCAAAACAGGGGTTGCTTTGGGCGATTTTCCAGTTTGATTGCGATTGGCAATGCGTTCTTAATTCCGCCACTTTTGCTCCCCACGTATCCGTGTCAATAACGAACCAAACCTCGTCTTCTTCGAGCAATTCATAAGTTGGAGAAGCGGCATTTTCACCAATGGAAAAACATTGATTGGCTAATTGATAAAGACCGGTAGGCGAATTATTCTCATTTCCTTGAAGCGGATGCACCACGATATTAATTCGGCTGTCAATGCCTTGAAAGTATTGGAAATACTGGCACTCCCGCTTTTTTCCTTCGCAAAAAACATAAATCTTCTTTGCATCTTTTTCCGGCTCACGGCGAGTAAAAAGGCGATTAGTGAGTATCATAAGCATGCCAGTTTAAATCGTGAAGATTTGCCAAAAACGGCACGGCTCCGTACCTGCCATTTAAATAACCCTTCCTGATATCAATCGTGTGATGCTCTTTAAAATCGCTTAAAGAATATAAATCGGTGCTTCCGTTCGGATTTTTTTCAGCAAACCATACTTCATCCTGGCGGAAAATGGACTGGTCGAGCAGGTTGGACTCGTGGGTGGTAAAAATGAGTTGCCCTTTCGTAAGGCTGTCATGTGAAAACTTGGTTATCAACTCTTTAGCCATGCTGGGGTGCATGCTGCGTTCGATTTCGTCCACTACGTATACTTTAGGTTTTAAAACCACTTCCTGAAAAACCGGAATAAAATCCAGCAACCGAATGGTTCCGTCCGAGAGTTCATCGAGGTCAAAACCAGCCTCGTGCCCTGCTATGTCTGATTGGAATATTTTGAGATGTTTGCCAACCACTTCGCCATTTTCCTGGAGTATGATTAATTCGTCGCCGGCATGATTTCTCATAAAAAAGTAACCCTGCTCTTTCTCGTTGATAAGTTTTTCACGAATAGCCGTCAAAGTCTCATTATTTTCTGCCCCGATAATTTCTTCAATCGGTTTCTTTTCTACTTCTATTTTAGAAATGCCCAACCCGTAGGCGCAAAGTGTGTCATGGGCAAATTTTTTGAAAGGTTGGTCATAGTCTAACCAAAGAGCGAGGGCTGAGGGTTTTGTTTCCGGAGTAATGATTTGCAGCATGATTTTAAACCATTGCAAAGCCGTTTTTACTTCGCTTAAATGTGGGTTATTTCTTCTGGCAAACCAAGGCAATATAGTTTTAGAACTATTTAAATACTCCTCGATGAGAATAGCCTTCAATAATTGGCTTTTTGCGTCCTTTTCAAAGACATCGGAAAAAGTGATTTGAGTATTTCCATCCTCCGTTTTTTTCCGTTCGAACAGCAATATATCCTCCGCTTTTCCCAAGCTGGAGCGGTAAAGTTCTTCGGTGGCAATTTCCCCGTTAACTAATTCTACTGCATAGTAATATGGCTTATTCTCCTGAACAAACTCGACGGCAAGCACCTGCCGGGTTGGAACGGATTGGTCGAACTTGAAGCGAGCGTCGTGAACTTTGTTTCCGGTGATTTTACCTGTTGCCAATTGCTGAAGCAGTCCAAGCGCTTTTACCAGGTTTGATTTCCCGGCTGCATTGGCGCCATAAATCGCCGAAAGTTTCAGCAACTCGACTCCGTTCAGATTGTATTTGTGCCCCTCCGGCGTCCTGATTTTGGGACGTGGCAGCATGTTGAACTCTTTGCTTTCAAAAAAAGAGTACACGTTTTGGACGACGAATCTGATAAGCATGAGGTGAAATTTTCACGCAAAAATATCCGAAATGAAGATTTTTGCGAGGTTTTTCTAAAAAAATAAATCCAATTCGTGCAAAGTTCACTTTTTGATAAGATTTCTATCCTAATACAAGTTTTCCTTTTCGCAAACCGGCGCTATTTTCACCCCAAAAATTCCATCCATGAAATTCACCGCCTTCCTTCTCGCTCAATTCCTCACGCTTTTCATCGCCCAGGCGCAATCCACCCACCTGCTTTGGTACACCCGCCCCGCCGAGTTTTTCGAGGAAACTTTGGTACTCGGCAACGGCAAAGTCGGCGCATCCGTCTTCGGCGGCGTGGCGGTGGATTCGATGTTCCTCAACGACATCACGCTTTGGTCGGGCGAGCCGGTCAATGCTGACATGAACCCGCAGGCGCACACCCACCTGCCTGCAATCCGGGAAGCATTGGCGAACGAAAATTACCGCCTTGCCGACTCGCTGCAACGCAGATTGCAGGGCAGTTTTTCGCAGAGTTTTGCGCCCCTCGGAACTGCGTATTTTTGGTTTCACCACGAAAAAGCAGCGCCGAAAAATTACCGCCGGGAACTCGACATCGAGCAGGCAGTCAGCACCGTGAGTTACGAAGTGAATGGGGTGAAATTTCAGCGGGAATACTTCATCTCGCACCCCGACTCGGTCATGGTCATCCGCCTGACGAGCAGCGAAAAAGGGGCGCTGAATTTCGACCTCGGCTTCAACAGCCTCCTGCATTTTCAACTAAATGCTTCTGAAAATCAATTAGTTGCCACCGGCTACGCTCCCTGGCACGCCGAGCCGAGCTACCGGGGCGATATGCCCCACGCCGTTCGTTTCGACGAAAAACGAGGCACCCGCTTCGCCACGATTTTGAGCATCAAAAACCTGGGCGGCGAAATCGTGCGCAACGCCGCCGGGGTCGGGCTGCGCAAGGGCACGGAGGCGCTCGTTTTTGTCAGCATTGCCACCAGTTTCAACGGTTTCGACAAAAACCCGGCGACCGAAGGGCTGGACGCTGCCGCCGCCGCCCGGCGCTTGTTGAAAAATGCGAGCGGCAAAAATTTCAAGTCGCTGCTCGATGCCCACCGCAAGGATTACATGCCTTTTTTCAAGCGGGTCACGCTCGACCTGGGCGCAACCGCCGCCCCAAATTTGCCGACTGATGAGCGCCTGCTGCGCTACGCAAAGGGCGAGGAAGACCGCAATCTTGAAGTGCTGTATTTTCAATATGGACGCTACTTGCTCATCAGCAGCAGCCGGACGCAGGGTGTGCCTGCCAACCTGCAAGGCATCTGGAACCCCTACCTGCGCCCACCCTGGAGCAGCAATTACACCATCAACATCAACGCCGAGGAAAATTACTGGCTGGCAGAAACGACCAACCTTTCGGAAATGCACCAGCCGCTTTTGTCTTTCATCAAAAACGTGTCGAAAACGGGGGCGGTCACTGCTCGCAATTTTTACGGAGTGCAGCAGGGCTGGGCGGCTTGCCACAATTCCGACATCTGGGCGATGAGCAACCCCGTCGGCGACTTCGGCAAGGGCGAACCGGTCTGGGCGAACTGGAATATGGGCGGGGCATGGTTAGCCACGCATCTTTGGGAACATTTTGCCTTCACGCAGGACACCGTTTTTTTGAAAAATGAAGGCTACCCGCTGCTTCGTGGCGCTGCCGATTTCTGCCTCCAATGGCTGACGGAGGACAAAAACGGGATGCTTGTCACCTCGCCTTCTACCTCGCCGGAGAACATTTACCTGACGCCCGACGGCTACCAGGGCGCTACACTTTACGGCGCAACCGCCGACCTGGCGATGATTCGGGAACTGTTCGAGCAAACCATTTCTGCTTCGAAAATCCTGAACACGGACGCCAGTTTTCGGAAGCAAATGGAAACAGCGCTCCAACGCATGCACCCGTACCAAATCGGCAAATCCGGCAACCTACAGGAATGGTACCACCAAGACTGGGCAGATGCCGAGCCGCAACACCGGCACCAGTCGCACCTGTTCGGTTTGCACCCGGGTCATCACATTTCGCCAAAAAACACCCCCACCCTCGCCGAAGCCTGCCGCAAAACCCTGGAAATCAAGGGCGACGAAACCACCGGCTGGTCAAAAGGCTGGCGCATCAACCTTTGGGCGAGGCTGCACGACGGCAACCGTGCCTACAAAATGTACCGGGAACTGCTGCGCTACGTGCCGCCCGACGGTTTGAAAACCAATTACCAGCGGGGCGGCGGCACCTACCCAAACCTGTTCGATGCGCACCCTCCTTTCCAAATTGACGGCAATTTTGGCGGAGCGGCAGCCGTCGCCGAAATGCTCGTGCAGTCGGACGGGCAGACTATTCACTTGCTGCCTGCCTTGCCGGATGCCTGGCGCAGCGGTTCGGTGAAAGGGCTTTGCGCACGGGGCGGCTTTGTAATTGACATGAATTGGAAGGACGGGCAGGTGGAAACAGTGAAAGTCTTTTCGAGGCTGGGCGGCACGGTAAAACTGGTGAGCTGGGAAAATAGCTGGGAGGTGACGCTGGAAAAAGGCAAGGAGGTGACGGTGACGTGGTGAGTTTGCGGCAGGCAGAAATTTATCTTTTTCCAAATGCTAAATTCTATCCCCCGCTTGCCACCCGAAAGCGCCCCTTCCCTCATTTCCAAATAGCTCTGCCATTCTTCCTTTTACATTTCGCCGGGTTTCTAACCTATTCATTTTTTTGACAGCGCACAAAAACGGCTTAACAGGACTTGAAGGGCGCAAGAGAGCGCCGAAGGAAAAGTAAAATAGCAGACCCGGCTAACGAATTAGTCTTACTTTTTCCAGGCAATTAGGAGGCAACTTTAGGTTGCTTCCTAAGATGCCACTCAAAAACTTGCCCACCAAAACAAAAACGTCGCTGGGAAGAATCCTTAGAACCTGTTGAAAACCTTCGAGACAGCGTGGGGCGGTGAAATGAGTCAAACTTTGGGTCAGATTTGTTTTTCGCTAGCATCCCTTTGGTTTTTGAATTTCGAGCCACATGCCCTAAGCCCAACCTATTCTGCAATCTCCAACACATTCAGCCCCTTTTTATCGGTTATCACCTTGCCTTGAACAGCCTCCAGGATGGTTTCCTTCAAGTGCTGCAAGAGCTTTTTCCTGGGAAAATCATTGACCGTAATTAAGCTGACTTCCCGTGCTGGCTTGGGTGGCGCAAAGACCCGGAGTTTGCTTTTCTGTTGCGGATGAAGCCGTTCGGTGGCGAGCTTGGGCAAGATGGTGACGCCTTCGTTGCTGTCCACCATGTTGATAAGGGTTTCGATGCTGCCGACTTCGTAACGCACGAGGTTGCCTTCTTCTTCCGACTTTTTTAAGCTGCAAAAATTGACGAGTTGGTCACGCAGGCAATGCCCTTCTTCCAGCAGCCAAAGGTGGTTCGGGTTGATATCTTTTGGCAGGATGTACTTTTTTAGGGGCAGGTTCTCCGACTCCGATGCGTAAGGAAAAAACTCCTCGTAAAACAAGGGGTATTCCCGAATTTCCTTTCTGCCCAATGGTGTCGCCAAAATCCCCACGTCTGCATCGCCACGCTTCAATGCCATCACCATATCGTCGGAAATCAATTCACGGATATGCACCTTGAGGTGCGGGAATTTCTGATGAAAATCCTTGAGGAACAAGGGCAACAGGTAGGGCGCCAGCGTCGGAATGATGACCAACCGAAGCTCGCCGGAGACTTCTTCTTTCAATTCACGGGCATAGTCTTTCATCAGCCTTGTTTGGGCGACGATGCTTTTCGCCAAATTGATAATCTCCACCCCCTCTCGTGTCGGCTTGACGGGCTGCTGCGAGCGGTCGAACAACTGGATGCCCAGTTCTTCTTCTAATTTTTTAATCATCATGCTGAGCGTTGCCTGCGTGACGAAGCATTTTTCCGCCGCCCGTACAAAGTGCCGCTCCCGTTCTACTGCGATGATATAGTCGAGTTGTTGAAGGTTCATTTTTGGTGACTGGTGATTGGTGACTGGTGACTGGTGATTGGTGATTGGTGATTGGTGATTGGGCTGCCAATCACCAATCACCAGTCACCAATTACAATCACCAATAGATTTCATCTATCCGAAGATAGAAAAAATCAGTTTCCTTTATGAGCAAACACATCGTCTATTTGCGGCGCAAAGGCTTGTTTCGCCTGGTTTAGATGGTTTAGAAAGGTTTAGTTCGACGCTGAGCAAAACCCTAAACCTCCTCGACCCTCTAAACCTTCCAAACCAAAATCAAAAACAACATGGAAAAAAATGGAACCGCAAAATGCCCTTTCTCAAGTGGCATCTTAAATCAAATTGCTGGAGGCGGCACCTCCAATCGTGACTGGTGGCCCGACCAACTGAATTTGGGCATCCTTCGCCAACATTCTTCCCTGTCGAACCCGATGGGTGAAGATTTCAACTATGCCGAGGAATTCCAATCGCTCAACCTCACCGAGGTGAAGGCGGACATCTTCGAGCTGATGACCAAATCGCAGGACTGGTGGCCCGCTGACTACGGTCACTATGGGCCCTTTTTCATACGCATGGCTTGGCACAGCGCCGGCACTTACCGCATCGCCGATGGACGGGGTGGCGGTGGCGCTGGCACGCAGCGTTTCGCACCGCTGAACTCTTGGCCCGACAACTGCAACCTCGACAAGGCACGCCTACTGCTCTGGCCCGTCAAGCAGAAATATGGCAGGAAACTGTCCTGGGCTGACCTGATGATTCTTGCCGGAAACTGTGCGCTGGAGTCCATGGGGTTCAAGACTTTCGGCTTTGCAGGTGGCAGGGAAGACGTTTGGGAACCGGAAGAAGACATTTATTGGGGCGCTGAAAAGGAGTGGCTCGGCGACAAGCGCTACTCCGGCGACCGTGACCTGGAGAACCCGCTCGGTGCGGTGCAAATGGGACTTATCTACGTGAACCCGGAGGGTCCCAACCGCAATCCCGACCCGGTGGCTGCAGCCCGTGACATCCGGGAAACTTTTGGCAGAATGGCAATGAACGACGAAGAAACAGTGGCGCTCATCGCAGGTGGGCACACCTTCGGTAAAACGCACGGCGCAGCCGACCCCGGCAAGTACGTGAGTCGTGAACCTGCCGCCGCTGGCATCGAGGAAATGAGCTTGGGTTGGAAAAACAGCTTTGGCACCGGCGTCGCCGGGTACACCATCACCAGCGGTCTCGAAGGCGCTTGGACGACCACCCCGACGAAATGGAGCAATAACTTTTTTTGGAACCTCTTCGGCTACGAATGGGAACTCACGAAAAGCCCTGCCGGCGCACACCAATGGATACCGAAACATGGCATGGGCGCAGGCACGGTGCCGGATGCGCACGACCCCTCCAAGCGACATACGCCCGTCATGTTGACGACCGACCTCGCCTTGCGAGTTGACCCGGAATACGAGAAAATCTCCCGCCGCTTCTTTGAAAACCCTGACGAGTTCGCCGATGCCTTCGCACGTGCCTGGTTCAAACTGACGCACCGTGACATGGGGCCCCGTGCCCGCTATCTTGGCTCCGAAGTGCCTGCCGAAGTACTGATTTGGCAAGACCCCGTCCCGGCAGTCAACCACCAACTGATTGACGAACAGGACATTGCAGCTTTGAAGGCAAACATCCTTGCTTCCGGCTTGACCGTCCCACAACTCGTTTCCACCGCTTGGGCATCTGCCTCCACTTTCCGTGGCTCCGACAAGCGTGGCGGCGCCAATGGCGCTCGAATTCGCCTTGCTCCGCAAAAAGATTGGGCAGTGAACAACCCGGAACAGCTTGCCAAGGTGCTTGGCACGTTGGCGTCCATCCAAGAGGAATTCAACGCCATTCAGACCGGCAACAAGCGGGTTTCGCTGGCAGACCTGATTGTACTTGGTGGTTGCGCAGCCATCGAAAAAGCGGCAAAAGACGCCGGGCACGACGTGACCGTGCCTTTCTCGCCGGGCAGAACCGATGCCTCGCAGGAGCAGACAGAAGTGGATTCCTTTCAGGTGCTGCACCCGCTTGCCGACGGTTTCCGCAACTATTTGAAGACCCGTTTCCCCGTTCCAGCTGAGAAGCTGCTGTTGGACAAAGCGCAATTACTGACCCTGACCGCTCCCGAAATGACGGCTTTGGTCGGTGGTATGCGGGTGCTCGATGCGAACTACGACCATTCGCAAAACGGCGTTTTCACCAAGCGCAAGAACCAGTTGACCAACGACTATTTCGTCAACCTGCTCGACCTGCGCACGACCTGGAAGGCGGTATCGGATGACCAGGATTTGTTTGAAGGACGTGACCGTGCCACCGGCGAAATCAAATGGACAGGCACCCGTGTGGACTTAATCTTCGGCTCGAACTCGGAGCTTCGTGCGATTGCCGAGGTTTACGGCTGCGCCGATGGGCAAGAAAAGTTTGTAAATGATTTCGTGGCAGCTTGGGCAAAGGTGATGAACCTCGACCGTTTTGATTTGAAATAAGCTGTTTCGAGGTGTGCTTTCGGCACATGGAACAATTGAAATACAGAGGCACGGAATAGCTTGTCAGACAATATCTGACAGGTGGGGTAGCAGTGCGGTTAGTTCTTAAAGTGCTAACCGCACTGTCTCCCTTTCGGCG
Source organism: uncultured Saprospiraceae bacterium (assembly GCA_964533005.1). Lineage (GTDB taxonomy): Bacteria > Bacteroidota > Bacteroidia > Chitinophagales > Saprospiraceae > UBA6168. Next base: position 8,204 of record CAZHLB010000020.1, on the reverse strand, counting down.
CAAGTTTTTCTTTGTAAAGGAAAAGGGGAAAAGTGCAAACCAAAATTCAATCCGGGCAAAGGCATAAAATAAAAAAGCCTGAAAATCAGTCAACATCACTGATAATCAGGCTTTTAAATTTGTCGGGGTGGCAGGATTCGAACCTATTGTAAATCATTTGTACTATCTTTAATTTTTTTTGTGTAAAACGATTGAAAGACAAGTAATTAAGTTTAAAATTCATCGCCTGATGCCACTTCGTCTAAGTTAGTAAAACTATTTTTTGACCGTAGGATTGACCGTAAAATTGTACTTGATAGCTTTGCCCTTCAAAATCACAGGCATGGCTTCAATCAATTTCTACCTCGACCGCTCGGACGCTGATGGCAAATCTCCCATCTTCCTGGTTTACCAGTCCAAAGGGAAAAAGTTCAAGCATTTCACGCAGGAAAAGGTTTTGCAAAAGCATTAGAATCCCGTGAAGCAACGAGTCAAATCGATTGCGGAGGCTCCGGAGATTAATGATTTGCTGGACGAATTGGAAAAGAGACTGAAAGCCGTGGAAAGAAGGCTAAAAACTGACGACAATGAATACACCATTGAGGATGTGAAACTAGCCTTTCTGGAAAAGAAAAAATCAGCGCCTCATTTTTTTGAATTCTTCCATCAAATTGTCGAGCAAGTAAAAGGCACCCACCGGGTAAAGTCACTCCGTGAATACAACACTGTCATTACCGACCTCAAGGCTTTTGAAAAGCATTCCGGGATGAAGCTTTCTTTTCCCGCTCTCAACATTGAGTTCTTCAACAAATTTCTTGGCTTCCTGTACGAAGTGAAAGGGAACACACAAAACACCGTGTCCAAAAAGGTCTCGACTTTAAAAACCTTACTCAATTATGCCAGTAAGGCTGGGGTTTGCAAAAACGGCGCTTACAAAGATTTCAAAGCCCGGAGCATTGAAACCCATAAGGTATACCTCAACAGCGAGGAACTTTTCAAACTTTTCCGGTTTGATTTTTCGGACAATGAAAGATTGGAAAAAGCCCGTGACGTGTTCTGTTTTGGCTGTTTTACAGGTCTTCGTTACTCAGACATCCGGGCGCTAAAGTTTGAGAATATCATTTCCTCTTTCAGTCTGGATGGCGGACAGACCTTCTCCATAAAATTTCACATTCAAAAAACCAGGGAGTTCTTGCAAGTACCGTTGAACCAATTTGCCCTGGAAATTATCAACAAGTACCAAAAACAAGCCGAGGAATCCATCCAAGCCATCAATGGCAATGTTCAGCAGCTTCTCATTGGCAGGAGAGTATTACCCGTCATTTCCAATCAAAAACTGAATGACTACATTAAAGAAATTGGTGAATTGGCAGGGATAGGGTCATCCTTCGTACAAACAAGATTTGTTGGCACAAAACGAGTTGACAAGACGATGCCCAAGTTTGAAGTGCTAGGGACACACACTGGCCGAAGAACATTTGCGGTATTATCATTGGAAAGGGGAATGAGGGTGGAAGTGCTTCAGAAAATCTTGGGGCACAATTCCATACGAACTACGATGAAGTACGTGTTCATTTTGGAAAATGTAAAAACGGACGAGATGAACAAAGCTTGGAACAATATATAAAGGTGTCGTATTCGCCCCAACCGACTGTAAAGCCGAATCCAACCTCGATGCCGACAGCGTGGCTTTCTTGGCTGAAAAGTGGCGCAAGTCCACCGCCGCCAACCCGTAGCGCAGCCTGGTCAATTTCCTGAACCTGTACAGCCATTTGGGAATCAGTGCTGACGTGCCCAAACGGGAACTGTCGGCTACCAATATTCACCATTTAGAAGACATTTCTAACAGCCCGTTGGCACGGCTGAAAAACGAACTGCAAGTAAGCCGACCACCCTACTCGGAACGCTGCCTCGTTTTCGGGCAAGCCTTTCATGCCATTGCGCTGGAAGCTGCCCGGACTGAATGCCCTGAATGGAATTTGTGCCCGTCCGAGTGGCGAGCCATCGTGCAAATGCGGGATGCTTACATCTGCGAGTTTGGCGAGTATGTCCGAAGTGAAAAGCTGTACGGCAGCAGGGTCGAAACGCCGGTGACCTGGACGGATGAAGCCACCGGCTTGCCGTGTAAAGCTTTGCTGGATTTGCAGTTTCCCGGCTTGGTGTTCGACCTGAAAACCACCTCGGCATTCAGCCGGGAGCAGTTCGCCGAACAGCTTGCCGCCTTCGACTACGACCGGCAGGCGGCTTTTTACTTAGACGGCAGCGGCGCCGATGCCTTCGGCTTTGTTGCCGTGCAAAAGCGGGAGCCTTTCGATGTGTTCATCGTGACGCACGAGCGGGACAGTGCCTTTGTTGAGCAGGGGCGCAGGAAGTATAGGTTTCTGATGAAGAAGTGGGAGGAGCTGCAACGATAAGATTGTCATGTTTTACGCCCCCGCTCGCCAATGGAGCGGGGCGCTTTTCCTTCCTGAAAATTTTCCATTCACCTGCCCGCCCGACCCGGCGAAAGTTCCCGGTCGGTCGGGCGCAAATCTTCACCTATGCAAGACTTTGAAATTATTTCCGCATAAACCCACCGCCAAGCCATCGAAGACGGTGTTTTGGTGGACGTTTCCAGCGTGGGAATGTCAGTAATCGCTGGACTCATAGAAACAATCTTCAAAGCATAGACGCCATGCTTTCCTCTAACAGGAACGTCAACATGCCGGAGGGGGTCTGTAATGGCAGGTGCTGGCTGTAACGGACTTGGCTTTCATCGGGAAACTGCGCCCGGTGACCTATCATTTGATGCAAAACATTCCCCACCGCATCCAGCTACGTGCAAACGCTGAACAGTGCCTACTATGACTTGGGTGATATATACTTCGCTCCAATAGGTTTTGTGCAAAGTTTAGATGGTTTAGAAGGTTTAGAAGGTTCAGCATCGTAGGGATGTTCCGAGCCTCTCCTGAAAAAATTACAAAAAATTCAAATGGCGAGATGCAAGCCTGACCCTTGCTGCATTACATTTGCACATCACCGTTAACTTTAAAAAGTCCACTCATGAGCCTCACTCTACTCCTTCTCTCTCCCAACTTCCGCACTGCCAGCGCATTGTTCATTCCCGCTCCATTTTCAAATTACCGGCGACGATTCTCGCCCATCTAAGCTTCGTTTCTCGCAACCTTTTCATTTTCAATATTTTCGGATGGCAGGAAACTGTTCCGTCGTGAATTTTGCAAAGGCAAAACCCCCCTTTCCCAGTTGCTTGCCACCCACCCATTCCGGCTTAATTGTCGCAAATTTCTAACTCATGAATAATCGGACGTGGCTCCTCCTCTGCACTGCCTTGTTCACCGGCGCTGCCTTTGCGCAAACCACCGTGAACCATCCCTACAACACGGGCGCTCAATCTTTCACGCTCGCCTCCGGGGCGTACATTAATTATTATGACAACGGCGGCAGCGCTTCGAGCTATTCGAATAGTTCCAGCCCACTTACCTCCATCGTCACCTTTACCCCTGCCAATCCCACGCAAAAAATCCAGGTGACTTTCACTTCCTTTTCCACGGAAGATACCTGGGACGCCCTTTACATCTACAATGGCAACGTGGCGGAAACACCCGACCTGACCAACACCTCGGTGACCACGCCGCTGCCCAACCAATTCAACAGCGGCTCGGCGCAAGGGCACACCTTTCGCTCAGGCGGTTTTATGGGAACTGGCTCGCCCGGAACGGTTATTTCCACCGCAGCTTCCGGCGCTTTGACTTTCCAGTTCGACTCCGACGGCTCGGTGACAGATGCGGGTTGGACGGCGACGGTCACCAGCATTTGCGAGGCTTTCGGCACGAACGACGCCGGCGTGATTTCCATTGACTCGTTCACCCAATTTTGCCCCGGCACATACCCCATCTATGCCACCGTTCAAAATTTCGGCACGAACCTCATAGACACGGTGACCGTGCAATGGGAGTTCGACGGCATGGCGCAGACTTCCGTTTTTTGGGATTCGGGCGTGCTCGACACCTGCAACGGTGCAGGCGCTTCAACTGCCGCTATTTTTCTGGGAAACAAGACTTTCAACGCTGGCACGACCCACTCCGTCAAAGCCTGGACGACCCTGCCCAACGGCGTGGTGGACACCGCAAACTACAACGACACCCTGTTCGTGGAACTGACTCCCGGCTTGGCAGGCACATTCACCATCGGCGGCACAAGCCCCGATTTTATTGACTTTTCCGAAGCGGTGGACTCGCTCGTGGCGAACGGCGTTTGCGACACCGTGATTTTCAACGTGCGAAACGGCACGTACAACGAGCAAATTAGCATCCCCGAAATTGCCAGCGTTGACTCGCTGCACCCGGTCATTTTTCAGTCGGAATCGGGCGACAGCTCGCTGGTGATTTTGAGCCATTCCGCCAGTTCCGCCGCCAACTACACCCTGCAACTGAACGGCACTGATTGGCTGTTTTTCAAAAAAATGACCTTCGAGGCGACCAACACGAGCTACGGCAGGGCGGTCGAAATCACCGGCGGCTCGCACCATATCCAGTTTTTGAACAACCTGTTCGATGGCGTTACCACCACTTCCACCAGCAACAACCTGGCGGTCGTTTACTCGCCCAATACCTTTATAAACCACCACAATGCCTTCAAAAACAACCATTTCCGGGATGGCAGCTATGGGATTTTCTTCCAGGGCAACTACAACGGCGGTAACTTCCCGCAAGGCACAGTGGTGGAGGACAATGCTTTTGAGAATCAATATTTCATGGGCTTGCAACTCAACCAACAAAACAGCCCGGTGGTCAGGCGCAACCTCGTGCAGAGCAACACGGCTTACTCGAACTTTTTCGGCATTAGTTTTTACGAAGGAAACGAGGGCGGGGAAATCACCTTCAACCAAGTGCAAAGCAGCGGTACCGGCGGCTACGGCATTGCGGTTGAATACGCCGTTGGCACATCTTCCGACCCCGTCCTGGTTGCCAACAATTTCGTGGAAATGGGCGGGGTGAACAATTCCTACGGCATCTATTCGGAATACGGCGAGTTCAATCAATACCTCTTCAACACGGTTCACGTGTCTGGCGAGAACCCTTCCAGTTGGGCTTTTTACAATTATTACGGCACGGATAAAATCTTGAAAAACAACGTCCTGGTAAGCACAGCAGGCGGCTCCGCCATGTGGAACTACGGCGGCTTTGCCGCTTCCGACCGCAACGATTTTTATGCTCCCGGCAGCCAGTTTGCCTATTTCGACGGCATTCTCCAGCCCGACCTCGCTGCCTGGCAAGCGGCGACCATGCTCGATTCCAACTCCGTTTCAGTCAATCCTCAGTTCGACACGAGCTTCCACGTTTCTGCCATCGAACTCAACGCAGCGGCTCAACCTTCCCTCCTCGTCACCCTCGACCTCGACGGCGAAACCCGCAACGCCACCACCCCCGACATCGGCGCTGACGAGTTCACCCCGCCTGCCAACGACGCCAATCTGGTCGCTTTCACCAGCCCGGTTGCGCCGTTCCCGGCAGGCTCGCAGCCGGTGGACGTGATTTTGAAAAACAACGGCACGGCAACCCTGACCTCGGCGACGATTGACTGGCAAGTCAATGCCGTTGCGCAAACAGCGGTAAACTGGACAGGCAGTTTGGCGAGCAGCCAAGCCGACACGGTCACGCTTGGCAATTTCACTTTCAACGCAGGCACGGCTTACGATTTGTTAGCTATTTCGTCGCTGCCCAACGGCGTCGCCGACCCAAATCCTGCCAACGACACCACCTCGGTGAACGATTTGTACGCAGCCCTCGCAGGCATTTACACCATCGGTGGGGCAAGCCCTGATTTCGCCACTTTCACCCTGGCGGTCGAGGCGCTGCACCTGCGGGGCGTTTCCGATTCGGTCACTTTCAACGTGCGCAACGGCACGTACACGGAGCAAATCGTCATCAATGAAGTGCTCGGCGCAGGCAGCGCCAACCCGGTGATTTTTCAGTCGGAATCGGGCGACAGCTCGCTGGTGACGCTGACTTTTTCCGCCATCTCAACCGCCAATTATACCTTGAAATTGAACGGTTCAGACTGGCTCTCCTTTAATAAACTGACTCTCCAAGCCACGAATACTTCCTACGGCAGGGTGGTGGATTTAGGCAACTACGCCACCCACAACACCTGGAGTCATTGCAGGCTGACCGGCGTTTCCACGACTTCCACTTCGACTTCGGTGGCTTTGTTTTACACGCCTTCCAGCGGCATGGACGAGCACAATCTTTTTGAAAACAACCGCTTCGTAGCAGGCAGCTACGGCTTGTATTTCGACGGAAACTACGACACCAGCTACACCGAGGGCGTCCAAATCGTGGGCAACGTCTTTCAAAATCAATATTACTGGGGGATGCACGTGCGGGAACTGCAAGCGCCGGTGATGGACGGGAACACCGTTTTTACCAATTCGACCAACGCCAGTTTCATCGGAATCTACCCGTACTACTGCTTCGGCGGCACGACCATCACGAACAACCAGGTCTATGGCTTGAACTACGGCGGCACGGGAATTTATGTGAACGATGTGAACGGAGACTCTGTAAATCAATGCCTTATCGCCAACAACTTTGTGCAGATAGGCGGCTCGGCAAGCCAGGCTTGGGGCATCAACAGCTCGTACGGGGATTATCAAAACTTGATTTACAACACCGTCCACGTTACCAATACACACGCCAGCAGCCGGGCTTTTCTCAATTATTGCGGCGACCACAAGACCTTGCTGAACAACATCCTGGCAAACTCCGGCGGCGGTAAATCCATCGAAACTTCCTGCACGGGCAGCATCAACAGTTCCGATTTCAATGATTTGTACTCGTCGGGGACAAACCTCACGAGCCTCGACGGAACCAATCATGCCCTGCTTTCCGACTGGCAAACCGCCACCGGCTTGGACGCCAACTCCGTTTCCGTTGACCCTGGCTTTGTCGCAGTGGACAGCTTCGCCGTCAACGCCGTCGAGTTGGACGGCGCAGCCGACCCGACCCCGCTCGTCCCCCTCGACATCGAAGGCGAAACCCGCCACGCAACCACCCCCGACATCGGCGCAGACGAGTTCACCGCCCCTTCGGTGGATGCGGCTTTGCTGAGTTTTTCCAGCCCGACCATGCCTTTTGCGCCGGGGGCGCAAAACGTCTCGGTGGTTTTGAAAAACAACGGAACCGCCAACCTGACCAGCGCCACGCTCAAGTGGCAAATCAATGCAGTCAACCAGGATTCGGTGCTCTGGATGGGCAATTTGGCAAGCGGCGCAACGGCGACCGTCACCCTCGGCACGCCCACTTTCAACGCAGGCACGACCTACGACCTGAAAGCCTGGTCGCTGAATCCCAACGGCATGACCGACCCCGTGCCCGCCCACGACACCATCGAATTGAACGACCTGGTTTCCGGCTTGATTGGCATTTACACCGTCGGCGGTGCGACGCCTGATTTTTCCAATTTCACGGCGGCGGCGGCTGCGCTTCACGCAGGCGGCGTGGTCGGTGCGGTGACTTTCAACGTGCGGAACGGGACGTATTCGGAGCAGATTTCCCTCAATCAAATCCTGGGTGCGGACAGCGTGAAAACGGTGACTTTTCAGTCGGAGGCGGGCGACAGCAGCCTCGTGATTCTGACGTTTGCGTCAACTTTATCCACCGCAAATTACACCCTGCGCCTGAACGGAACGGACTGGCTGCGGGTGCGAAAAATGACCGTCCGGGCGACCGGCGCAACGTATGCCAGGGTCGTGGATTTAGGCTCGCTGGCGCACGAAAACATTTTTGAAAACAACCTCCTGCAAAGCGTTTCGACGACTTCGACCAGCAATACCCGGGTCATTTTTTATTCGAGCGGCTTCCGGGACACCGCCAACGTCATCCGTCAAAACCGCTTCCTCAATGGCGCCGACGGCATCCAGATTTTTGGGGGTTCCACCTCTTCGCTGGAAACGGAAACGGTGGTGGAGGACAACACTTTCGTCAATCAATACCGGCGTAGCATCAACCTGATTTACCAGGATGCGCCCTTGGTCAAGGGCAACACCATCACGACCACTTCGACCTACACCGCTTTCAACGGCATCGTCAATTTCTACTGCCACAACGGGCAGCAAACCCTTGAAAACAAGGTCTTTATGAGCAATGGCACCATCGGCATCGCCATTGACTCGACGAAGGAGGGATCATGAGCTTCGATTGATACCACTGAAGCGCTCCGGTGAT
>CAZHLB010000019.1:18541-23236 GCA_964533005.1 uncultured Saprospiraceae bacterium | reverse complement strand
GATACGGCTTGACGGCGTGAGGGCGAAGCCCTTAGCCGAAACCGGGTGAAAAGAAAAAGGGAGCTATGAAGCTCCCTTTTGAAGGTTTGGAAAAGTATTTTTATGAAGATTTTTTGACAAGCGGCGCTTGCTCGACCTGATGGGCAATAACCGAGCATTCCTTTTTGGTGATGGTCTTGCCGCTCTCGTCCTGGACTTCAAAAGGACGGTAGGACAAAGAGCCGGTGACTTTCAGGCGGGTTCCTTTTTTAAGGTTTTTCAGTTGGGCAATCAGCTTGGGGCTGAACGCTATCAGGTTGTGCCAGACAACGGATTTTTCAACCCATTCGCCTTTCTCGTCCTTGTAGCTGTCGGTGGTCGCCAGGGAGAAAACCGCAAAGTTCTTTTCCTCCTGCTCGATGATGCGAGCCTCCGAACCCATGTTGCCGGTGAGTGTAACGGTGTTGGTTTTGTTGGTCATTTTGTAGTCTCCTTTCTTTGGTTGGTAAAAACGACGGGTTCCGAAAAACAAGAAAAAAGCCCTCTTGTCATAGCAGGGATTAGAACTTTTTTTGCCCGCAAAAAAATTCAATCCTGATAACCCGAAGGGCTGCGTCATTGACAACGGGATTGGTTCTTGTTGGGATACGTCAAGGATTTTTACCCAAAGAAAGAATGCCATGACAGGAAATAAAAAACCAGGCATACAAGCCATAGGTTTACGGGCTGGCGGCGATTTCAGGGCGGTTCAAAAGAGCCTGCGGTTTTATCTCTGGAGTCCTCAAAATGCGGAAAGGAAACAATGTAAATGAAAATCCTCGACCTGTTCCGGGCAAAGAGCCAGCCTTCCCCCGATGAAAAACTGGAAATACTCAAACAGTTCTCCCTCGATGCGCCCCTGGCGCTCGACCCGGAAGCCCTGTTCTTCGCCCTGGCGCTGCTGGAAAAATCAGGCTGGAACGGCAAGAAAGCGGCGCGGCTGTTCAACAAAAGGCAGATGGAAGCCATTGACGACGCCTACCTGCACGAGCCTTTTGGGTAATCCTCCGCCCATGCGACTGGAATATCAGGAACGGAAAGCCAGGATGTAATCCGCCGCTTTCTGCGCCTGGAAAGAGGCTTTGACAACTGCCTTGTTGTCCTCTTTCAGGATGCCGAGCCAGCTTTTGATGTAGGAAGCGTTCTGGGAAATGCTCTTTGAAAACCCAAGCGCCGCGCAGCAAAAGGCGGATGTCAGTTCCGCCACCAGTTCTTCTTTTCCATACGGCGCATCGCCGAACGCCCCGCCCATGTCGCGGCAGAGCCGGGACGCATGACCTGTCCAGTGACCAAGCTCGTGCAAGGCTGTGGCGTAAAATGTTTCAGCCACTCCCTTGAACTGCTCCCGCAAGGGCAGTTTTATCTTGTCGTTCACCGGGTCGTAATAGGCGCGGTTGCCCTGCGTGATTTCGATAGCGGCGTCCGTGGCGCGGATAAGCGCCTCCGCCCTGTCGTCCTTTTCAAAATCCTGCAAAGGCTCCTGCGGTTTCACTTCGTAAAAGGACGGTTTCAGCCCCTCCGTCTGCGCCACGTTGAAAACGTGGTATAGTTTGAGGATGGGGACGGGTTTTATCCCCTGCTCGTTTTGCTCTTTTTTGGACAAGCTCCCCACCTGGTCGGCGGGGAGGAAAGTTTTGTCCTTGCCCACATAGCCGGTCTTGTAAAAGACGATGGGAGAGGATTTTTCGCCTTTGGTGACGTTGCCGCCAAGGTCTTTGACCTGGTTGAACGTCAGCCAGGTGTTTTTTGGGTACTGCATTTCCAGCATGGTGAAACCAAGCAGGAACTGGTTGATGCCCCTGTAATGGGTGTTGGATTGGGCGTTGCGCGCAAAATCGTTGTCCTGCCCGAACGCAACCCAAGGTCTATTCCACGCTTCCAAATGAGTTTCGAGTAATTTGATGACGGTATCCGTGACAGACTGGTAGATTTCCTCGTTTTTCATCCCCCTCCCCTACTCTTTCCATGAACCGGGATATAAAAACTGTATAGCAGTCCCTCCGGGTGGGTTCAATCCCGGAAAAGCCGGTTTTCTAAATCCTGGAAAGCTAAAGCCCAAGGCGCGGCTGCGGCTGTATTTTGTCCACCAGGGCGGCGTTGTAATCCTTGTGACCTTCGTACAGAAAATTGTAGTGGACAACCTCGACGGGCAAATCGGAAAACGCCTGCCTCAGCCCCTCCCCTGCCACGTCGTTGTCAAAAAACGTCCCGGCGAATTTGTAAGACCCGCTTGCCAGAATGTCCAGAGCCGCCTTTCTGAAACTGGCGGAGTTCAACACCACCACGTCACCGGCGAAGGCGCTCCCGTCCTCGGTGAGCAGCCGCCGCAAGTCGGCGCTCTTTGCACCTTGCAAATCGGACAGGGCGCTTAGGAAATCCATGAACCCTTCAAAGAGAAACAGGCGCTCACGCGGTGCGCCCTCGATGAAAGACACGTCCTTTTGCCCTATCGAGGACTTGAAAAACGGGTTGCGGATTTCGTACCCCCCTGCCCTGTTGGGAAAGCCTGCGGCATAATAGGCTCTTTTCTTTTCCGTATTCTCGAAATGCACGTCTTTGAGGTATAGACGTGCAAGGGCGGGTTTTATGCCCCTCACGCTACCCACATAAGGGAGGGACTTTTCAAGCGGCTCCACGCGCGTCAAAATCAAAATGGCGGCGTGTTCGTGGTCTGGGGGTGGGTGAAAAGAAAAGGAGGTTTGTTTTTTCTCCTCCCCTGCCCTGCTGCCGGGATTGCCGTAAAGCTGGCGCAAAAAGGCAAGCGCGTCTTTTTTCGAGAGGTTCTTGTACTGGCAGACAAAATCAAAGAGGCTGCCCCCGTCATGCCCGAAGTCGTTCCATACCCAGGGGTACACTCTGCCGGGTTGGATGTGAAAGGACGGCTCTTTCTCGTTCCTGAACGGCGAATAATACCACAAATCTCGCCCGCCCTTGGCAACCTTCGCCGGTTGATGTCCGAGCCGCGCCAGGAGGTCGGGAAAGTCCAGCTTATTGGCTTGTTCGATGTTCATCCGTGCTTCTCCTTTTTTGATTTAGCAACAGGTGATTGAATTTCAATATTGATTTTAGAGTGAATTCTGGAATTCTACACCCCCGGAATTCCAGAATTCCATGCCTCTATATCTCCGTATCATAAAATCCTGTACTTCTGTGAATATAGAATTTTAGAAATACAGAATTCTATACTCCTGTATTTTTGCATTCACAAAAATACAAAATTCTGGAATTCCATACTCCCAGACTTTTAGATTTCCAAAATTCTGTACCTTTGCACTTCTGTACTCACGACTTTACAAACACATGGAAGTCTGGAAGTATAAATATCTATACTTTTGTATCTCTGGAATTCCAGAATTCTAACCTGGTCAAGAAAATGATTATCTCTTGCATTTCGTACAAAGGGGGCGTCGGCAAAACCACGCTGTGCCAAAATCTCGCGGTTGCCTTCGCCCACGCGAAAAGGAAGGTCTGCATCATTGATTGTGACGAATCCTTCAATTCGGCTGATTGGGGAAAAGAGCGAAAGGAAAAATCGCCGCAACTGCCGGTTATCGAGGTGATAGGGGAGAAGGACGAGGACGAATTTCCGCACCTGGTCGAAAAGCTGACCAAAGAATATGAGGTTATCATTATTGACAGTCCGCCTACGCAATCCTCCATTTCGAGAATGGCTATACTGATGAGCAACCTTGTGCTTGTTCCGCTTCTTCCAAAGGGCGCTCAGGAAACCAACACTATCGCTCAACTTATGAGGAAGGTCAAAGGGCTGGAAGTGACGCAAGGGCGGGCAATTCCAGTTTATTTCTTCCTGAACACCTACAACAAGCGCATCGTCCACATGCGCAATTTCAGGGAGAGCATGGAAAAAGCCTTTCCGGGGCAGGTCTTACAAACAACCTTTAGTGAACTTAAAGCCTACTACCGCGCCCCTTACTTCGGCATGGGCGTAACGGAATACCTCTCAAAAGAGGACAGTGCGGAAAACGCGGCGCAGGAAGTAAAGAGCCTTGTAAACGAACTGGTTGGAATTATTTCAAAACTAAAATAGGAAACAAGATGGCTAAAGAAAAGAAAGACGAAATAACATTCGACAAGCTGGCAGACCTCAACTTGCCTGTCACAAGCAATTTGGGTGACGTTCAACCGCCACAACAAGCGCCGCTTGCGCCGTTGAGAGACAAGGAAGGTATTAAAAAGAAGGAACAGGTCACGATAAAAACCAGCTTCAAAATCGAAAAAGACCTGCATCTGGCGCTGAAACAATATAGCCTTCTGGAAGGCGAAGAAATGGCAACCATAGTCTTTGAGCGAATTTTAAAGCCCTTCCTTGAAAAGAAAGGATACTATCCGCCAACAAGGAAGCAGCCCGCACTCTGAAAAGCATAAGTAAACAGGGTTGCCCGAAAATTTTTTCTATTGTCTTTTTCTTTTCACTCACAAAAACATTTTTTAGTGCTTTGTGGGTATGTATGTGTACAGGTCTGTGGATAAGTGTACGCGTCGGTTTTTCTTTTAAAAAGATTTTTTAAATTTTAGAATCTTTTAAAATTTTATGGTTTAGGCAAGTTGCTGATTTGTAACGCATTATGCGTTTGGAGGCATAAGTAAACAGGGTTCATGGCATAGGTAAACAGGGTTGGAGGCATAAGTAAACAGGGTTCATGGCATAGGTAAACA
>CAZHLB010000019.1:0-18441 GCA_964533005.1 uncultured Saprospiraceae bacterium | reverse complement strand
GGGTTGGAAAGCATAAGTAAACAGGGTTCATGGCATAGGTAAACAGGGTTGGGGGTGAAAATTTGCCGTTGAATGCCGTTGAAAAATTTGCATCCAATTGAATTTCAATCAATTTCTTTTCAAAAGCATAAATAAACAGGGTTGGAAAGCATAAGTAAACAGGGTTCATGGCATAGGTAAACAGGGTTGGGGGGCATAAAAAAACTTTCTCACTTTATGCTTTTGAGTTACCTTGTCCGCAAATAGTCAACTATGACCAGGCTAACAACAATGCAAAACAGGATTGCCCGGATTGAGAATGCTTTCGTTGAGAGCGCCCGGTATTCCCTGAACGTCCGGGAGCAAAAAGTCATTCTCTACCTGATTGCCAAAATTGACCCCAGGGAGGAGAATTTTTGCAAGCATTGCATTCCTGTAAAGGAACTGGAAGAAGTCTTGAAAAAAGACGGCAAAAAATGGGGGGGGCTTTATGAAGAAATGGAGCAATTCACCGACAGGATAACCGACAGAAAGATTTCCTTCCCCTCGGATTTTACAGTCAATGGCAAGCCGTTCAAAGGGCATATTAACTGGTTTGCTCACGCCATTCCGACGGCAAACGAAAAAGGAGAGGTGTGCATCGAATTTGAGTTTGCTCCTATCCTGAAAAACTTTTTGCTTAACCTTCGGGAGTTTGTTCAAATAGACAGGGCGGAAATCAGCGACATGAAAAGCCGCTATTCCATAAGAATTTACCAGTTGCTAAAAGCAGCGCTTCAAAAGCAGGAAAAATACAAAAAGACCGTCATTAAAAAATGCGAACTTAATGAACTGAGGGAGCTATTTGACCTGGGGGACAAATACCAGGAATTCAAGTCATTCAGCCAGTTTGTCCTGATGCCTGCGGTGAAGGAAGTAAACGAGCTAACTTCTATCCACGTTGAACCGCGCCTTATCAGGAACCGGCTCCGAAAAGTGGAAACAGTAGATTTTTACATAAGCTATAAAAAGGATGTGCCGCTTCAACTCTCGTTACTGGATGCGGGTGAAAAGAAAAAAATAGCGGATATGTCACGGGGGGAAATTGAGGGAAAAAGAAAGCAGTTCAATTTCCAGAAATTCAAGAAAGAGTACCCAAAGGTTTACAGGGAGAGAGTGCAGGAAGTGCAGGAAGTCTTTAAAGGTAAACAGGTCGTGAACGAAATGGCTATTGAGAATAGCGTTCGCGGCTTATGCGAAACATGGTTCATTGAACACATAGCAGTTTGAGCAAGCATTTTTCCTCAAAAGCATAAGTAAACAGGGTCGGACACCGAAGTTTTTTCTATGCAAAAGAGAAGATAGAATGGTAGGCTGAACCTATGGAACTGGCAACGCTGCATCTGGACACCTATAAGGTTGTAAAACTCTTGCAAGAAAAGGGTTACACCGAAGCGCAAGCGGAAGGCTTTATCAAAGCCATTCAGGAAATCACCCTCTCCGGCGTGGCTACAAAACAAGACCTTCAAGATGTGAAAGACGAATTGAAAAGTGAAATATCGAGCTTACGAACCGATATGCTCAAAATCCTGATGGTTCACACCGTAACCATTATCGGCGTCATGGTGGCTTTGTTCACGTTCTTTTCCGCCTCCTCGTAAAGCAGCCGATGATGCTCTCCGTCTGAAAGGAGCAGCAGCGTACCTAAACTCCCGTGAATTTCTTCTGGTATTTATTCCTCGTCCTTCTTCTTGCTCTCCAGCTTCTTCTGTTTTTTAGCGTCGGCAATCTGCTGCTTAAAATTCTTGTCCGTCACAACCTTTTCGCCGGTGCGCTTTTCAAAGGCGTCGAGGGCATCACCGGCTGCCGTGCCGCCCTCGATGGCTGCGCCCCGGTTCTCATCAAAACCCTGTGCATCCCGCTTGATGGCTTCCTGCCGGGTCTGCGCCTCGCCGAGCATGGTAAAAATCAACTCGAAGTCCGTCATGTGGTCGCGCAGGTTCTCCCGCGTCAGCCCCTTGAACTTCATGTATTCCGAGGGCTTCATTCCAAACGTCGCCTTTGAAATCTCCGCCGTGAGGATGGCGTATTCCAAACCTTCCTTCACCTTCCTGTTTTTCCACTCGTCGGTAAGCTGGTCTCTGACTTCGACGGATTTGAGGCGGGTTTCTATCCACGCGTCGCTATACCCCAAATCCTTGTAATACTGACGGGCGCGCTGCGCCGCCAGTTCCGGGTTTTCAATCTCCTGGATGCGCTCGTAGCCGACCTGGGCGAGCCAGAGCTTGAACGGCTCGGCTCTGGGGGAAGGGATAGACTGGATAATCCGAAACATCCCTTCGGTGTTGGCGCAGTCCGTCACCCGCATTTTGCCGTCCGGGGCAAGCATTTTCAAACCCTTACAATTTGTAAGGGTTTGCTCTGAGCCTTCGTTTTTAAGGCGGTTTTTCATGGTGTACCAGTAGTTTTGAGGGTTTGCGCTTTCCGTCAAAACAGCGATTACATCAATAATGGAAAACCACCATTCTTCATTTTGCCAGATACGGCGGATTTGCTTTTCCTGGAATACGACGATTTTGTTTTGTTCTTCGCTCATGATTTTTCCTTTTAGTTTCAGTTGTCCCCAAAATTGGTACAACTGAATTTAAAACTTCCGGCAACCTGTCGGAAGTTGCCTTTTTACGTTGCCATATTACTAATGTATAGTCACCGGCAGGGTAGGGGGCAGCGCCCCCGCTTGCTTCCTACCCCCACAACCTGGCGGCAAGGTTTCGCTCCTCTTGCCCCAGGGCGTTGGCGTAAATGACGGTCGTCTCTATGCTGGCGTGTCCCACCCACTTGCTCACCATGTTGAGCGGGATGCCCTTGTCGAGACAGGCGATGACGTAGCCGTGCCTTAGTCCCTTGGGCGTGGCGTGGATGCCCTGCAAGCCTGCCAGCGCCATAACCTCCCTGATGGTTTCATACCCGTACTTGCGCGACCACCCCCAAAGATATTCATCTCGTGTTTTGCTGTTCTTTTTTTGGAGCGCCCGTAAATCAAAGGCGTCGTCGAGGGCTTGCAGATACTCGTCTGGCAGGGGGACTTGCCGGAAGATGCCCTTCTTCCGGCGCTTGAGCGTCTCGAAGGTCACGCACCGCCCGGAAAAATCCACATGCCTGACCTTGACGCTCAATCCCTCGCTGATGCGGCAGCCGGTATGCAGGAGCATCAGCGCGAAGGTGCGCTTGTTCCTGGACAAGCCCCCGGCGCTGACCTTGAACTGCTCCCGCTCCTGCGGGGTGACGTACTTGCGATGCCCTGCGGCATCGAAAAGCTGAATTTCTGCCATGTAACGCTATTCAAAGAAAAATGGTAAGTCCCCGGCAAAGGTAGCGAAAAGAAAAAAAACTGCAAGGGCTGATTATCAGGGATTTGAGCGGGAAGGGGAGGGATGGGCGCCGCCGGCATCGCCGGCACTGAAGGCAGGTTTACACCCCACTATTACTTGTTCTGGGAAGTGAAGGTTTTTCAAACAGACAGCCCTTTGCATGACGGTGCAGTGGTGATTTAAAAATAAGGTGAGTGTTTGTTCATAGTGTTTGTTTTTTGTTTTGTCCCTGCCAGGTTGTTGCCACACAAGTTTTTTTTAAGGGAGTATTACTACTTTTTTCTACGGCGGTAGTTCCAACCGCTCCAACGCGACAGAGTGCTTTAGTCAGCAATACACTTAAACAGTTTGACTCTCAACGCAATTATCATGGAAAGTCATTTCAGCATTTCAGTTATCCTCGCAGTAACATTTTTTATTTTACCCATAGCTTACAAGCTCTGGAAAAAGCAAAAAGTGGAACTTTCAGACTTAGCAAAATGTGCCTTTGCTGCAATGGGGCTTCCCAACCTTGCTATTTGTCTTTTCTATTTAATTACCAATCCTTCCAAAGCAATTGAGATGGCAGAAGTCCCCCAATATTTGACGATTGCAATTTTAATGTTCACCTACCTTGCTTTTGAGGAAATCAAAAAAACATTTCAGAAAGAAAAGAAATCAGCGAGTGACGCTTGATTGGTATTATGAATACCACTACTTTTGAACAAATTTTTTTTATATGGCAAAAAAATTAAACACAAATTACTACTGCGGGATTGAAAATGAAGGCAAAGTCCTTCGCAAGTACAAGAGAAATGGCGCAAGCGACGTGAAACAAATGCCTGGCAGTAAAGGCAGCTATGACCTTGAAGTTTCTCATCCTTCCCGGAAAAAGCATTTCGTACAAGTCAAAAGTACCTGCTCGACTACTGGTGAACCTAAGTGCATCACTTCAAAAGAGCGCCAGCGCCTTATCAGGGCTGCTAATAGCCAGAACGGTATTGCGGTTGTTGCTTATGTTGGTGCTAACGGACGCTCAGAGCTGCGGTACGCCAAAAACGACCGATTGGTAGTTTTTTGATTTTTAAACCAGATAGTATTCAAAAGGCACTACCTCTGCTCCTAAGTTCGAGGTTCAAGCGTAGCTGCTTCGTTCATCATAGTCGTGGAGCGCCCATGTAATGGACGCAAAGAACCGACAACCCCCTCTTGTGACACAAGAGGGGGTTCTTATTTGCTTTACCCTCATTCTCATATTAGGAATATATTTCAAATTTTAACCAAAAAGCCCTCTTTCCAACTCACCCAAAAACGACCCTTTTATTAACTCGCCGTTTTGCAGATAGGAAAAAAACTCATTGTAATTGTTGGGGGTGAGGTAGTGAAAAAGGTACTCTTGCTTAACTTTCAGGGCTTCCAATTCAGCGTTTAAATCTTTAAAATGCTGTTTTGCATAACGATACTTTGCTTTATTTTCTTTTGCGTCGTCGCCCTCTGGGTTGCTTTCTATCCTCTCTATCAATTCGTCCCCCTTAATTTCGACTACCACAATATATTCAATGTTTTCTTTTTCAATTAGGA
Organism: uncultured Saprospiraceae bacterium; assembly: GCA_964533005.1. Taxonomy (GTDB): domain Bacteria; phylum Bacteroidota; class Bacteroidia; order Chitinophagales; family Saprospiraceae; genus UBA6168. The sequence goes on along the minus strand of CAZHLB010000019.1, from coordinate 13,552 downwards.
GGAAAAAGTCCGGGTTAAATTGAGCTTGTTTGCTCCGATTTCCGCCTTCCATTTGGATAGCGTACTCGATAGAATAGAAACTTTGATTTTTGGACTTTACCCATTTGCTCAAATGAATTGCATTCTGGGTCTTACAAAGTGCGTCCATAAACTTTTTTTCCGGCTCTGACGATGTAAAAACCAGGTCAAATGGTGTTTTGAAAACCGATGTGTTGACCTCCTTTGTTGAACTTACCGGACGGCTTTCATCTTCCAAAAACTCTTGCAAAGCCGTCTTCGTATCCTCATGTACAATTTCGTTTTCATAGTCTATGCTAAAAAAAACAGTTGCCCCCTTACGCAAACTACCTACCAAAAGGGCTTCTTTTTCCTTTGAATGTGTCGAAAGTGGAGAAGGCTCATTGACAACCCGTTTGGGTATCATGGTCTTTGGTTTCTTTCTCAAAAGGGTGTTGAATGCCGAGAAAACAGCTTGGCGGTTTTTCTTGTCCAGGTAATCCCCTGTTATTCCCCGTTTCTGCATGGAGTTTCTAATAATCCGTTCCAAAGCCTCTTTCGGTGGTAAGTTGTTTTTGGTGTATTCCCCGTCTTTCAATTTGAGTGTGATGCCTTCCCACTCTCGAATTTTGAACTCCTCGTAAATCTTGTTTACAATGCTTTCGACCGAAAACATCTCTTTTTCAATCTTATAGGTTGTTTCTCGGATGTCACCTTTTACGTTTGCGAATTGAGTTGCTGTTTCGTAATTGCTCACCTGTGCCGTAAATTCTATGTAATCTTTGGTGTAGTCAAAAACCTTTGTTTCAGTTGTGGGTACAGCTTCAAAAGTCTTTTCGTAATTAATGTTGTAGAGAGTGAAATGGTACTTTCCTCGGTCGCCTTCATGGATAGGTGAACTGGTAAGCCGCATTTGGATTTCCAAAATCTCATCCACCAAAGACTGAATTTTGCTGCTCCAACTATCGTGATTGAAAACTATGACCTGTGCCATTGGGTACATTTCTGGCAACCGCAAACCTCGTCCCAAAACCTGAGCAATAAGTAATTTAGAGTTGAAAGCCCGCTCCTCCATAGGAACAATCTGGAAAACATTTTTTACGTCCCAACCCTCAGTCAACATTGAAACGGATACTATCCACTCGGTCGGGTCGGTTTTGTCATCCACCTCTGAAAGACGCTCTATGTTTAGCCGGTGGTCTTTATCTGACGTAACAATTATAATTTTTCGACGCGCCCGCTCCAAATTTTCCCGTTCCTGGTCGGTAAACTCGTGCTGCTCGTTCACCTTTATACCTATCTCTTTTTCTGCCAAAAACTCGTAAATATCCCTTTCAAGTCGCTTGGCATTTTGGATGTTGTTAGTAATGAGTATGGTTAAAGGCTTGACCTTGTTGTATTGGTTTTTGTTCTTTTCGTGGTTCTGCCAAATTTTTTGAAATTTTACATTTATGTTGTTTGCCTCCTCATCCCGTGACACATAGTTGACCACTTTTACTACCCGTTCCTCTATTGCTGTGTTTAAGGAATACCGAAAAATTACATCATTGAAATATTCGTTATCTATATACGCTGTGCCGGTGAAACCTATTATGTACCGAAAGCCAAAACCGCTATCCAAAAGGAACTCACGCCACTTTTTGAGACTTTGGCTTTCCTTGTCATTCCCTGTCACCTTATTGTATATATGGTGCGCCTCGTCGTTCAAAACCAAGCACGTTTCTCCCTTTCCAAACCCCAAGCTATCCTGAATGGATGAATTGTTGTTGGCATAAACAGCGTGTACGTTTTCGATGCAGATGTCGCCCGCTTTTATCGTCCTGGTAGCGTCAAGGATGCTCGGATTTTTGAACACGGCAGTTTCAGGTAAAGTCTTTTTCAATGCTTCACTACTCGACAAATCAAAAAACTTTTCAGTCAAACCTTTTTCGATGGTAAGGGACGGACACAAAACCAAAACCCTGTCCACCAGTCCAATTCCCAAGGCAATTTGAGCAATCCCATACATGACGTAACTTTTGCCCGTGCCGGTGGCTAAATCTACCGTTGCCGAAAGCTTCTGCTGTAATTGGAGTTTGCGGTAGTATTCTTGCAAGTCCTTGTACCGCTCCAAAAGTTTCGGGTTTTTCTGAGTGAAATTTTCTTTTACTAAGTCCTCGATGCTGGTGTACCTGCCGGACGCCAAGTAAATAACCGCCTCCCGAATAGCAATTTTCTGATACTCTCTGTCACTGCAAAGAGTATCTAAAAAGGTGTCCCACCTTCCTAAGTCCAACCTGGTCACATCGTAATTTCGGGATACTTTTAAAACCAGGTCTTGTGTATTAAATTGTTTGACTTCTTGCATCAGGCTATTTAGTGCGTAATTCCTCCGTAAATTCATTTCCATAAATGTCCACATACACCGCACAAATACGCTCCCCGGTCGGTTTCAGGGGTATCAAAATTTGTTTTTGGTGTTTCAACCCCTCTTTTAACTCCTCCTCGGTTTGGTCTTTCTTTTTGGTTTTTAGCAAGTCCTCGGCAAAGAAAAAATGCGTCATTACAAACTCTCTACTATTGTAGTTTTCATCAATGATGACCATTGAAAGGCTCTCGAAATTATCCATTTCCCTGCCGGTATCCTCGTCTGAATACGATGATGCGAACCGGGACATAACCAGATTGCCATTTTCAAACCGAGACTGCACTTCTGGCTGCCGCATAAAATGAAATCCTATGGCGTCCTCTAATTCGTTTATTTTTGCCTTGCTCTGGGGTTGCCGGAATTTTTTGAACTGTTTTTTGTGCAACTCCTGGATAATCTGATACGGTACTTTCAGGAAATAGTATCGAACATCGCCTATTTCATGGTAGTCCGAAATGAAGTCAACAGCATTCGCCGGTGCTATCAGATAAAAGCGGTCGCCAACCTTCCCTCCGATAGACTGGTGCAAGGTCTCCAGGAAAGTTTCATCTACACTTGCATCTTTGTACCGCCAAAACTGCCAAACCATGACATAGCTCCCGAACCGCTCCCCGTCAATTTGAATACCGCCAATTTTTTTTAGCTTACGTTCTACCTCAAAAAGGTTTAGTACAAAATCTTTGTACTTATCTTGGTTTAGTTCCCACAATTTTTGGAGGTCGTAAAAACCGGTGTTGACTGTGACAAATGTTTTTACCTTCCGACCGTAAAGACTGGCAGGGTGTTTCAGGTCTTTGCTCTCCTGAATTTGCAGCAACCGTTTTTGAATGGTATAAAAAGATAACTTTCCAATGTCGCAAACTATCCAGCGACGACTAAGCTTCTCGGCAGTTGCTGCTGTCGTACCACTACCTCCAAAAAAATCCAGAATTAGGTCGTTTTCGACAGTTGTAGAAAGTATTATTCTTTCAAGTAGTTTTTCCGGTTTTTGTGTGGGATAGTTCATCCTCTCGAAAGCCTGGGAGTTAACAGGGAAAACATCTATCCACACATCATTCGGAGCAAGACCGGCTTGTCCTTCTGCATACCTTTTCAGACGTGCAACACCTTTTTTTGTATAGTAAAGCATCCCTTCTTCTTCATATCGCTCCATAGTGGATTTTGGACAACGCCAATTCTTAGTAATTCCATTCCACTCATAAACGTATCCTCCTCCCTTCAAACCAGTCCCTACTAAATCTCCGTCAGCAAAGCGGCGACCGTCTTTGTCTATATGTTTGTATCTTTTGGTAAAGTATTTTTCAGAATACTTTTCGTACTGCTTGTTAAAGGCAAATCGGTCGGTTTTTGAGTAAAAAAGTATACTGTCGTGTACGTTGGCAAATGTATTTGCATCACTATGTGTCGAAGCTCGTTTCCAAATTATCTCCGTGATAAAGTTGTTTTCTCCAAAAATTTCATCCAATATAGCTTTCACATAGTGTACTTTCTTGTAATCTAAATGGACGAAAATACTGCCGTCATTTGCCAACAACTCCCTGGCGACAATCAACCGCCTACGGATAAATTCAACAAAATCCGCTCCTTTCGCCTTGTCTGTATAGGCAATTTGACCTGTTGAAGCGTCAAAATCGCTTGCTGTTCCAAACGGGGGGTCTATGTATATGAGTTTGACTTTGCCCTTTACTTTGTCTTTTATCAGTTCGTCCTGGTTGTGGTAAATGGTCTTTAGGAATTGGAGATTGTCGCCGAAAACGACCATGTTTCGCCAACCGTCGTCAAAAAGTTCCCGCTCTCCGTTGAACACTTTTTCCACTTGCAACGGCACGGGAAAAACCCCGTCTTCGTTTGCTAAAATGTCCTCCTTCCGCATTTTTCCTGCATAGGACAATTCGTACTCTTTGTGTTCTGTTGGAAAGAGTTTGTACTTAAAGTCAAGCGGTATCGGCTCTCCTTTAGATAATTTTTCAACAATATATTTTCGCTCTTTTTCAGTTAATTCCATTCTCCCTTTTTGGTCTTTATTAAAAAGACCGAAAGGTATGGAGTTGAACGATTTTGACCCACTTTGTTTGAAATTAATTCATCTGATGGTCTGTTGCTCTAAGAGCCTGTATAAAAACGGCGGGGTAGGGGCATGAAAAAAGGAAATTGCCGCCGTTCTCATCGAACTCTACCGGGAAAATCAGCCCGGCTTAATCAACGCTGTGTGTATGCTCAAAGCCGCCGGGCAGACCCCGGAGCAAATCGAGGCGGAAATGAAACGCCTGGGAGCTTCCGACAAGGCGACCGCCGAACTCTACCTGGTCGCTAAACATCTGGAAATCCTGCCAAAAAGCGGTTCAAATTAGTGATGGTCTATAAACAAAATGTTTTAATAAAAATTAAATCGTTTTGAATCTTGATTTTTTGAAACTAATTGTTTCATATTTGCCGCAGCACACAACGCAACATACTATATCTCAAACTTTTAAAAACGATGACCATAGAAGGGAACTTAACCGTCGTCAGGGTGCTGCCGCTTTCGAGACTGACGCCGAAACTGCCGCTTTTTGCCTCCTCCGTCTCTGCCGGATTTCCGTCACCGGCAGACGATTACATTGAAGAACGATTAAGCCTGGACAAGCTCGTTATCAAAAACCCGTCCTCGACCTTCTTCGTGAAGGTGGAAGGGGTTTCGATGCAAGGCGCTGGCATTTACCACGCTGACATTCTGGTGGTGGACAGGTCGTTGCAAGCCAAGCCGAACGACGTAATTGTGGCGCTCCTGGAAGGGGAGTACACCGTCAAGCGGTACGTAAAGGAAAGGGACGGGTTTTATCTCATGCCCGCGCACCCTGATTACCCGCCCATTCCCCTCGATGAAAACACGGATTTCAGGGTGTGGGGCGTGGTGGTCAAGGTTATCCATGACCCCTATCCGTTATGAGGGATTATTACGCTCTCGCGGATTGCAACAATTTTTACGCCTCCTGCGAGCGGGCGTTCAATCCTTCCCTGCAAAACCTCCCCGTTGTTGTCCTGAGCAACAATGACGGGTGCATCGTGGCGCGCAGCAACGAGGCAAAAGCCCTGGGGATTGGGATGGGTGCGCCCTATTGGGAAATCGAGGACTTGATTAAGAAAAACCAGGTGCAGGTTTTTTCGAGCAACTATCAGCTTTACGGCGATATGTCCGAGCGGGTGATGAACATCCTGCAAGCGCATTGCGCGGATGTGGAAGTTTACAGCATTGACGAAGCGTTTTTGAAGCTGCGCCCGTACCTCGACGACCGGGCGAAGCTGCTGCGGGATGCCGCCGCCCTGCGGGAAACAATCCTGCGCTCGACCGGCATCCCGGTTTCAATCGGCGCGGCTGCCACAAAAACCCTGGCGAAACTCGCCAACCACATTGCCAAAAAAAGAACCGAAAACGGGGTTTACCTGCTCGAACCTGCGGCGCTCGTCCTGGGTGAAATCGGCATAGGAGAGATTTGGGGCGTGGGGCAGGCGTATGAAAGACGCCTGGGCGCTATCGGCGTGACGACGGTGGCGCAGCTTGCGCAAGTCCCGGAAGGGTATATGAGCAAGGAATTTGGCGTTGTGGGTCTGCGCCTGCTCAAAGAAATCAAGGGCATTCCCTGCCTCGACCTCGAACCGCCGGTGAGCGAAAGAAAAAACATCATCGTCTCGCGCAGCTTCCGGCGCGACGTTTACGAATTGCAGGAATTGACGGAAGCGGTGGCGACGTATGCCACCAGGCTCGGCGAGAAGCTGCGCACGTACAACCAGGCGGCGGCGGAACTGACCGTGTTCCTGATGGCGAACCCGTTCCGCAACCTGCGCCCTGACCGCAAAAGCTATTTTGCCCGCACGGTGGAACTCCCGCTTGCCACCGGCTGCACAAATGACCTGATTACCTGGGCGAACCTGCTCACCCGGAAGCTCTACGAAAAAGGAACGAACTACAAGAAAGCCGGGGTGATGGCGACGGCGCTCGTACCTGCGGCGTCTGTCCAGGGCAATCTTTTCGTTTCCGAAGCTCGCCAGGCTAAATCCGTCCAGCTTATGAAAGCCCTCGATGCTCTCAATGGAAAAATGGGCAGGAACGCCGTGTACTTCGCCGCCTGCGGTCACGCCCAAAAACGGGGCTGGTCGCGCAAGGAACAATGGCGCTCGCCCCGGTACACAACCAGGTGGGAGGAGATTTTGAAGGTGAAGATTTAGGAAATCACGCACAAGTTCAGGGGAGGGCAAAAGTTCAGGGGGCGCAAGGATTTCTCCGTATTTTTGCCGCTTAAAAAATCACCTCATCCAATGAAACTCTCCTTTGGCTTTCGGTTTACATCCTTCTCAATTATTTGCTTTGCCATTTCAATCTGGTGGATTTACAGCAGGTTGACAAGAACACCAAGCGAATTACAAGAACACGAATTTCGTGAAGTGATAGTAATTGGGCTCAGCTTAATAACGGCTGGCATTCTTATTCTTTTTGGGTATCTGCTTGGTTTAAGGCAAATGTTCCAGTCCAGGATGAGAACTAAAACCCTCGTACTTTATACCGTTCTGCTATTGGTGCCTCTGCTGATATGCGCTTTCCGCTTTGGAATAATAGGTGCGGGCGACATACAAGGCAATGATTTAAAACTCATTGCATTAAATTTTTTCTTGCCACTCGCCGTTGCCGTTGGCTTGCCTTACCTGCGCTATAAATGGGAAACCTTTAAAGACAGCCGGTTTTACAGAAAGACTTTTATGCTCGTCAGAAGGGGGTCGGCTCGGCTTGCCGGGCTTTCCACCTACAAAAAACACGCTTTTTCACCGAAGGGTTACTACAACTTCATAACCCTTAATATGGCGAAGGCTTTTTATCACATTATGAGCTTGTTTACAGACGGAACACCCCGCCCCTTTGCTTTAAAAGACCCTGGACTGAGAGACGACAAGGTTTTTCTCGGCAGAAGTTCGTTTGACAATGACCCTTTTATGAAACTGATAGGGGTTAAGGACGATACCCACCTGGTCACTATTGCCATGCAGGGGGCGGGAAAATCGGCTACTGTCCTATGGCCCAATCTTGCCATGTACAACGCCCCGGTAATTGTCATTGACCCCAAAGGCGAACACGCCCAACACACTTTCCGTCGGCGTGAAAACCGCACCAGTCCCTATTCTGATAATTCTGCTGTTTCGCTGCCGGGAGGGAAATGCTTCATGCTTGACCCGTTCCATGAAAATGAAAAATACGGGCTTGTTTCATGCTCCTACAACCCGCTCTGTGAAATAGATGTAAAAAAAGATAGCGCCCGCTCAATGATAGCCGCCATTTCTGATGGCTGCGTCTCGCCTGAAAGTGACAAAAACAAGCATTTTGAGGAAACCGCCAGGGACTTCATTCAGGGTTTGATTGCCCATGTTCTTACCAGCTACCCGGAAGAAAACCATAACCTGCCTTTTGTGTACGACCTTTTCAACGGCATAGACCCGGAAACAAAAATAGCAAGCCCGACGCGCTTTCGAGAGGTGCTTGTCGAAATGATGGGTAATGATGCGTTGGGCGGGCTACCGCAACAAGGCGCTAAAAGGCTTCTTGATGCGGGCGATAACGAGCGAGGGTCTCACCTTTCCACAATTTCAAGGTCTTTGAAATGGGTTGGAGACCCTGCCATGAGAAAACATCTGCTGAAATCCGATTTCAGGTTCTCGGACATTGGCTCAAACCCCTCCATTATTGAAACGATTTACATTGTCCTGCCCCTCGACCAGATGACGGAACAAATGCGGTGGATGAGGACGCTCTCCGCCATAGGCGTTACAGCCCTGATAAAAAGACCTTTCAGACCTGAAAAAACAACATTGTTTATATTGGACGAATTTGCAAAACTCGGCGGAAGCATAGAGACGATTTCCTCCGGCTTTGCAACACTGCGCAGCTATAAGGTAAAGCTGTGGATTATCTTGCAGTCCTTAGACCAACTGACAAGCGATTACCCAAAAAGATGGAACAACATCCTCGGAAGCAGCACCGTCCAACTATTTGGCATCAATGATTTGGAAACGGCGGAATGGGTGAGCAAACGGTTGGGAGAAGACATCTACCGGCGCACGAGCGGCATTTTAAGAAAAAAGGTTGTAAGCGAGGATTCCGACAGCCTGTTCAACCCCGACCAAATCATGGAAATCTATAATAAGGATGCCAATACACAACTGGTCATTACGAGCAGCGACCCTCCCATGCACCTGGAAAGACTGGCTTTCAAACCGCTCGTAACCGAAAGCGGAGCGGAATACAAATCAATCCGGGTGGACGCCCTTGCGGGGCATTTCGGGGATAAAACAGAAAAAAACAACCTGAACATTTTAGCGACCGTTGCAATTTCAATGCTGGTTATTGCCCTTTGGTTTAAAAGCCCAGGAATATTCCTCTCATCACTTACATCTTTATTAGCCTCCGCCCAAGACCAACCCGAACAGCCTCACCTCCGCCCGAAAGTCCCGGATGAGAATAACCTTCAAATAAATTCTGGTGCGATAAATCGCGACAGCATAATATATATACCCTATGAATATACGCGTATGCTTTTGAATGAACCTCCGTCAGATGAAACCCCGGATGACCCGGTAAAAACAGTCTATGCTTTTATTTATTACCTGGGGGAAAGAGATTTTGAAAAAGCCTATGCCTTGCAGGATATTGAACGTTTAAAACCCTTTGAAAAATTCACATCTAATGACTGTTACGGCGGGATTGCAGAAGTTGATTTGTTCAGTTACAAATTGGTGGAGTTTTCAGAACATGATTTGGCATCGGCTACAGTGAGCGTAAAGTATTATGCAAGGGACAGCGTGAATGATTTGAAACCCAAAAATTTCGGAAGCAAGTGTAGAATTGATTGTGGAGAAGAAAAGAAATCTTGGAAAAGTGAAGATGGGGAGATAAATAGTTTAGGTATTCAATGGGAACAAACTTTTTACCTAAATAAAAAAGAGGGCAACAATCGCTTAATCATTACAAACATTACTACAGATGGTTGTTCTTGTTTATTCATCAATGATTTGGAACTGTTCTAAAAAGTGTGTCAAAGTACAGTGCTTACAAATTAAAGTCTAAAGTTTTTCGGAGTTCCTTCAATCCCTCAAAATTTCTATCTAACATAGCCCCCTCTATTCTGTCTCGCTCGGCGGAGGCGGCGCGGCGCTCGGCGATGCGGGTTTGATTTTCGGGTGTGACATGGCTTAGATAAGGGTCTGCCAGCATTTTTTCTTTGTTTTTTTCGATATAGTCCTTAATTTCTTCAAAGGAAATTGGATGACTATTATTCCCGGCAAGATGCGTTTGCTTACACTGGTTCGTAAGATGACTATCCCCCTGAATATACTCTTTTATTTTTCCAAAATCATCTACGGTAGATGTCATTTTGGCGGCTCTCATAGCGATGGTACGCACTTGGTCGGAACGCCGGTCTGTGCCGTCCTGCTCCGTTTGAAGAAATTTATGCAACCCCTCCGGCAGAATACCTAACACCAGATTTCTAAAATTCTCGGCAAGTTTCATCGCTGCACCCCGTCAAAGTATTGAACAGTTACAGCGTATCATATTTACATATATTTTGCAAGAAAACTCTATCGCCTCCGGTCTTGGTCGCCTGGAAGGGTATTGTCACCTGTTCCAATCATCGGCGGCGCGGTTGAATTTCTGGTCTATGTGCTTGTCGAGTTCCTCCAACTGGCGCTTTTTCCTTTGTTCGATTTCCTGTTGTTTGGCTTCCTCCTCCGTTTGGGCTTCCATTTTCTCCCGCTTATCCCTGGTCGCTTCTTCCTGTTGCTGTTTGTTTCGGGCTTCCTCCCGGCTCTGTTCCTCCTTCTCTTTTTTCTTTTCGGCGTCCTCCTGCTCCTGCCGTCTTTGCCGTTCTGCAAGTTGTTCCTGCTCTCTTATTTTTTCAGTCTGCCGCCGTTGCAATTCATCCGCCTGGCGCTGCTGCTCCTGGGCATTTAACTGTTTGTCCTGAGCTTCTGGTTCTGATGGGCGGTTCTGCTGCTGCCCTTGTTCTTGGGCAACTTTTAGAGCTTCATCCCGCCCGCCCTTTCCAAAGTGATTTTGTTGTAAAATCTGGTCTTGTTCATTAAACTTAGTTTCGATAACCCTCTGCTTTCTGACTTCTTCTGCCGCCCTGTCTGTCCTTTGTCTCGCTGCGTCGCCTACAAATTGGTCTCTTGAAAATTCTTCATTTACTTTTTCTTCTGTTTTTTTCCGCAACTCCAAGCGTTCTTTTTGATATTCTTCATCAATAAGGTTGAAGCCTTCAATATCAAGGGCAAAATCCATGTTGAAAAAGTTTTAAAAATGATTTAATATGAAAATAGGTAATCCACAAAAATAGCACTTTTTGAGAGAGGGGTTTTTAAAATGGACAGCACTTCAAAAGAAAATCGCCTAACACCTGAACAGGTGAAAATTGTAAAGACCCACTATGACGAACTTGCAAAATTAAGAGGATTTGAGCAGGCTGATTGGGATGGATTTGAGGAAGGCTACTTTGACTGTCTGATAGGGTCGTACAATTTAATAAAAAAACTTGGTGAGGGAGACCCTTTAAAAGCAGCGCAAGTGCGTAGAAAAATGGAAACAGGACAAGATTGGAAAGCAGACCTACCAAAAGCGACTTAAATTGAACCGCTTTCACACATCACTAAGCCCACTAAAGAGCATTTTTAATGTCCTCTATCGTTCCCCTGGTCACGCCCGCGGGAGGCACGGTCGAATTTCTGGTCTATGTGCTTGCCAAGTTCTTCCAACTGGCGCTTTTTCCTTTGTTCGATTTCTTCCTTGCCGCTTGGCTCTTGCTCTTTTGTGTTTGCAAAATAACCGTCGGCATGGTCTTCCCCAAACCTCAAAAATTCCTGTTCGCCGGACATCCGGGAGCCGCTCAGGGGGATAAGGTCAGTAGAAGGGTCTTGCCTGCCATACAACCTTACGAACCAGTATTCACGGCTGGCTTCCATGGTGCCAAGAACCTCGACACGGAAAACGGTCTTGCTTTCTTTGTCCCTTATCTCGTATCGGGCGTTTAAGTCCTCCGGTTCCTCGTAAAACCACTCTTGGTTTTCATAACGGAACTTTTCGGAGCCTTGCTGTGCTTCGTCCCTTTCCCACCGTTCCTTGCGCTGTTGCAAGAATTCCTCATACGAAAGGGCGCTTGTGTCTTTATCCCTGTCCATGTGCAATACTGAATTTAATATGAAACCCCTGCCAACCATAAAAGGGCGGACAAAGGGTTGCAATGCAAAATTAACGGCTCAAATCGTGGCTCCGGTCGCTGCGGTCTAATTTTTTGTCCGCCTGCTCTCGGAGCGCCTCAAGCTGGCGCTGCCGCCTTTGCTCGATGTCCAAACGCCTTTCTTTTTCAGCCGGTGAAAACTCCCGTTCCCGGCTTTTCTCGATTTCAGCCTCAAGGCTGCCGCGCCGCTCGGCGATACGGCTGTCAACATTGGCAAGGGACTTGGCAAGCCCGTCCACTTCATCCTGCAATTCCTGAACCCGCCCAGTCATGCGCCCTAAAAACGTATCGCTTTTGGCAAGCTGCTCCTGCAAGCCTCTCAATTTTTCGGCAATCTTCTCCCGCCCGTAAAATTCAGCCAGTTCCTTTTCGAGCTGGTGGCGCTTGCGGTCTTGCGCCTGCTCCCATGCCCGGAGCCGGTCGAGGTGTTTAAGAAAATCGTCTTGGGCGCGACGCTCGTTTTCCGGTTGCGGCTGCGCTGCCTGTTCCCTGCGCACCTGGTCGCCTGCGGGTTGCTCCTGCGTCCTGGTCGGCTCTGCCGGGCGCTCCTGCTCTTTTTTCTTTTCACCCATACCACGCCTGTTCTCCTCCTCGATGGCTGCGTCAACGATACCCTTTTGCCACTCGGCTTCGTACCTGTCCCGGTCAAAATACTGCCGCTCCTGGACGACGGTTTTAGCCTGCGGCAACGCCTCCTGGTCTATGTTGGACAGCCGGGCGCTGATGTCCTTCGCCCTCTGTCCTTCAAGCTGCCGGGATAGGCTGTAAATCTTCCCCGTTTCATCTACCAGGACGAAGCCGCGGCGGTCTCCCCGCGCGAGGGTAAACCCGGCTTCCTGCAATGCCGCCTGGAACGCCTTGCCGCTATCGGAGCGGCTGTAAATCTCCTGTACCCTCTGGGCGGTTTCAAGCCTCTCCTCCCGGTGCTTGACCATGCCAAGCTGCCGTTCCTCCTTCGCCTGCGCCCGGCGCTGCTCGTTGTTCTTGACCCGTTCCTCGCAGTAGATTTTGCCGTTTTCGGTTTCATGCTCCTGCGCCCACGTTGACAGGGTGAGCCGGTCGTATGACGGGACGGCGGTGCGCCCGTCTTGCGGGTTCACCAGGTTGCAAATAACATGGACGTGGGGATGGTCGGTGTCCCGATGGGCGACCATGACCGCTTCATGCTCCTTCAATCCAAGCCGTTCGAGCGTCTCAAAAGCGGCGCTCATCATCTGTTCCCTTCCCGGTTTTTGTTCGGGATGCCACGACAGGGCGAAGGCATAAACGCACCCTGCCGACGCCTTGCGCCCGGCTCTGGCTACCCCTGCCTCCTCTTTGAGCCGGTCGGCGCTCATGGCTGTATGGCTCATCCATTTCAGCCCCTTGTCCGGGTCGTCGGTCGGAAGGTTGTGCGTGTGCGCCCATGCCACGCGCTCGGACGTGCTTGCCTTTTTATCGTGCAGGTAGTAAAGACCTGCACCTTTGAAAGAATGACCTCTATTGGCGACGTGGACAATCATCACGCATGGGTTAGGATGCCGTCGAGGACGGTATCGAGTTTGACCCACAAGCGGCGAAGCTCGATGGGCATTATGCCGGTGGAATTAAGCGCCTTTGTCTGCTGATTGATGTTGACACCGATGCGGCGCAACTGCTCGGCGGTTTCAAAATCAAGGCGGCGCTCCCGGACTACATGGACTGCGCCATGCAAAGCCATGTCCCGGACGTACTCGCTCACGTTCATGCCTGCCTGCTCCGCCCTGCGGAGAATGGCGGCGTGTTCGCCTTCCGTGCATCGGATGTGCGGAAGGCGGTGAGTGAGTTTTTCTGTCTCTTTTTTTACCGGTCGTGCCATAGTCAAAAATCGGGTTAGAGATTTTTGTGGCGCTGAAACGCGCCGGGCGGGGGG
>CAZHLB010000018.1:0-23525 GCA_964533005.1 uncultured Saprospiraceae bacterium | reverse complement strand
AAATTTTTTTTTTTTTTTAAATATTTTATTATATTATAAAAAAACCCCCCCCGCCTCTCTCTGTATCTGTCCTTCCCTTGAAATGGCAAAAAAGCAAATCATCATTCGCATAGACGAGCAGGTGCTGGAAGCCTTGCAAAAATGGGCGGCAGACGAGTTTCGCAGCATGAACGGGCAATTGGAATGGATGATTTCCAAGGCTTTGCGAGATGTCGGCAGGCTGAAAAAAGACCCATCGCCGGAAGAATCGCCACCTGCTTCCAACGAAGAAAGCCGACCGCCGGGGGAATGAAAATTTTTCCCGGCGGGTTTTGCGTTTTCCGAAAGCCCGTTACTTTCGCAGCCGCTAATTTGAAATCACGGGGGTATAGCTCAGCTGGCTAGAGCGCTTGCATGGCATGCAAGAGGTCGTCGGTTCGACTCCGACTATCTCCACAAACAACCCCAAATCATTGAAAATCAATGATTTGAAAATCGTAGGACTGTCTCGGCTTGTCCCGGCTACTGGCAAACTTCAACATGTCAGTAGAAAAAAAATTTGTGCCCAGGTTCCAACTATTCTCACCTGTTGATTTGGGCAAGGATTGGTTCATTTTCTATTACGAAGGCGGGAAAAGAAAAAAAGTCAAAGGCGGCATCAACCGTCACCATACGTTCGATGAACGTATGGCGTCGGCGTTTGCACTCAAGGAAAAGCTGGAAAGCGAGTATCAGGCTCCGAAACCTGTCAGAGAAAAAATGTTGGATTGGGTGGAGGAGAACCGAGGTCGCTGGCGACGGAAATCTTACCAGACTTTCAGGTCTAAAATTGACTGCTTGTTGCGCTGGGCTAAGGGACGTGAAATTTCTGCGGAATTGCTGCGGGCGTTTTTTTGCGAATTGGCGAAGGCAAAACACAAGCAGACTTACCGGGCTTATTTCGCCGTTCTACAAAGAATTTTCAAGGAAATTGGAGAGCCGGAATTGCTCGGTGGGGTAGGGCGGCTGTCTGCTACTTCGACGCCGGCAAAATATTTTCAAGCTCACCAAATCGCACGCATCAAAAAACGATTGCTGGAAGTTGACCATTCTCTTTGGCTGGCTTGCCAGTTTATCTACTTCTGTTTTATCCGACCGGGGGAATTGCGGCTGCTTAAAATCGGAGATATTGATTTTGATGACTGGAAAATTTGTGTGCGGTCGGAGGTGTCAAAAAACAAGAAGCAGCAATTCGTGACAGTTCCATTGGCTTTTCGTCCAGCGCTGAAGTCGTTGGCGGAGCGAGCGCCGAATGAATTTGTGTTTTTCAAAAACGATTGCACGAAACCACTACCGGTCAATGGATTGCTCAATAGGTTCAGGAAAGTTCTGACTGAACTTGGCTTTGGCTCGGAACACAAACTTTACTCCTGGAAGCATACAGGAGCCGTCGCTTGTGTGCGGGCCGGCACCAGTCTTAAAGAGTTACAGATTCAACTCAGGCACCATAGCCTGGAAGAGGTGGATAAATACATCCGGCAATTAGGGGTGAATGATTTGCAGGACTTGGAAAACAAATTCCCGGCAATTTGAAATTCGCTTACCTCATCCTTCAATAACGCCATCCTCAATCGCTTGCTCTCTTGGATAGCAATAGACAAATTCACCGAAACAATACCGCTCTCCACTGTCGAATGGCGGCTCATCGAGGATGCTTAATCCGATGTGAATGGCTGGGTGAAAATAAGTGAGGATGCCTTGCCAGTTCTCGTCGTTTGCAATGGTGTTGCGGTGAAATTGATGCACGATGACAACATCGAAAAATTGGGGCGGAAACTGGCAAAACACCGGATTGCCGAGTATGCGTTCTCTTGAAGCAGGTTGCAGGACTATGAAGGGAGCGTATTCCGATTCTGGCGGAAGATGATGAATGTCTCGAACGGTTTCCCGAAAAATGCTGAACTGCGTTTTCAGGTTCGGTTCATCGAGGTCGGTGGATTCAGCGAGGTACAGGAATCGCTTTGCCAACCGCTCCTGCCAGAGGCTTGCAATCATTAGAGCGCCAAGAAATGGAAGGCAAGACGGCACGGCAACTGCCAATGCCATGCGGCGCTTGCCGCTCACCACTGCTTCGAGCGCTTTGTGTATAGCCAAGTATTCGTAAAACTGCACTTGCCGGAGCGGCGAATGGATATTGAATTTCGGCATGGACTTATGACCTTTTCCCGGTGAGATGCCTTTGGCAACCAGGTAACGTGCCCATAGATTGGATGGCGATGGGAAGGCTGGTGCGGGAAGGCTCCGCTTCTTTCCGGTTGGGATTTCAAGCTCCAGAAAGTGGTAGCCATCGGAACTGAATACGAATTGCAAATCCAAACCGCCCTCGTCGGCAGGTGCGTGAAGGCTGGAACGCTCCAAAGCGGTTTCCAGGGTTTCACCTGGCAGACAGGTTTCAATCACGGCGATGGGGAAGTAGGAAGTGTAGAAAAGCGTGACGGACGGTCGTTTTGGCTCGTAGAAAGTCAGGTTGAAGTCTTCTTCGTCCAAGGTTCTTTTGAGATAGCCGTTGGAATAGCGCCTTTTAAAGGTGATTTGTTGGTCAGTCCAGCCAACACTTACGAGCGCCGGTTTGAGGCAATATGGTAACTGCGCTGCCAGTGGCAATGCGTTTTCTCTTGAATTTCCCATGATGTTCCCGGTGAGGGCGTTTGTTGTTGATTTGTAGGCAAAGAGGTGTCAGGACAGGTCAACTGCCATTTGTTTGCCTTTTTAGCCTACTTGGATAAGTGTGAAATCGTGGCGGGTCTCGGAGAAGCTTCGTTCCGTGTTAAGAGTTTGTGAACGGATTTTTTCACAAGGTTGAGGGTGGTTTTTCCAAAAATTGGCGCTGATGGAACATGAAACCTTCTTTACAATACAATCCCTTCCAACTCAAAATCAACTTCCTTGCCTTCCATGCCCGCACTGCGGGTGGCAGAAATGCTTCTCGTGGCGGGAATTTCCACCTCATTCAATACGATTTTGGAAGGGCGCCTGTCCTGATAAGGCTCTTCCGCAGGCGAAAAGGTCAGCCCCGTCAGTTCTTCAATCAAAGCGATGTTCACCTGGAAAGTGGTGGCGTCCTTGTAATCTTCAAACATCCGCACCACCGGCGCTCTCGCCACGCCCCGCTCTACGGGTGGCAATTTGGCAATGCCTCGCTGTAGCAACAAATCACGTTGCCCCATAAGAAAAGCTGCCCGGCTCAATGTCTTGCCGTCGTTGGTGTAATACACCACCTTCCAAACCCAGCCCGGTAGCGCCACGGTTTCTCCGTTCACCGGCTGAACAAACACCGGGTCGTTGTCCAGCAGCACGGCTCCAGTCAGCACCGTAACCCGAAGCTTGTTTTTGGCGGATTGCTTTTTCAAAATGTAATCCTCCAGGTTGCGCCATTCTTTCCGGTTCAGTTCCTTCACTTGCGGGACACTATTGGAATAAAAGAAAGTAGCCCGGCTCGCCGCCGCCGCTTCCTCGTCTGTCTTTCCCCATTGCGGGTCTTCTCGTTTGACCAAATGCCCTCTGTCGTAATCACTACCGGCAGCCTTGTACAGCGCATCACCCCATTGGTAATCCTTTGCCCGCTCGTCCACGTCCCAGTCTTCGCTGCCTTCGCCAAAGATATCACTTCGCTTGATGGGGCGAAACAGCTTCCCGTCAATGTTCACTGCCGTAAATACTGGCAGCTTGCGCTTTTTGCTCAGTTGTACGCTGTGGTGGGGATAGTGCAGTAAGCCATAGACTTTGCCTTTTTTGGCGTGGGCGAAGTCTGCCTGGAGGTTGGAATTCGGCTGAGGCAGGGCAACTTTCAGATTTTTGCCCAGGAAATTGGGCTTGTAGCCTTGTGTTTTTGGCATGGTGGAGCGTGTTTGGAAAAACGAAGGTAGGGAAAGCCGATGAGCCTTTTGAGGATTTGTAGTCATGGAAGCGTTCGATGGAGCAGTTGATTTTTGGCTCAAGAACTTCTTTAAATGGAAAGCAAAGTCTTGTTGGAAGTCAAAATGGTTATTTCTTCAAAAATGGCAAAATCCGTGTCGTGCGTCACGATAGGCACTCCCGTGCCTTTAAACAACCTCGAATAAAAATAATCATTGAAATCGAAGTTGGGGTTGTACTGAGAGAACTCTTTGAAAATCTCCTTTTCAGAGAATTTATCATCCATGAGTTCAATGTAATCTTCAATTGCTTGAAAATCAGCTAATATTCGAGCCAAGTCTTTTTGATACGCTGGGGTCGGGCGGTAATGTTTTTTGAAACTTGGTTTTTCACCTGGTGGAATTAGCGCCGGATTTGAACTGCGGGAAGCTTCGAATGAAATTCGGATTTGGGCATTGATGGTCTCCGTGAGCGCAACCGAAGGAAGGGCTACTTTGGGAAAATACTTCGTTCGCTTTGACAGCTTCGGGTCTCCCTTTCTTGTATGAACATGAACAAGGGCGTCCCAGAAGTCCAGGTACTTTTGGTAGCCGGTCTGGGAATTTCGTCCAGGCGCTTGGTTCAAAACGGCAATCCAGACATTCGAATCGAAAAAGAAGAGAGGAAAGTCGTCAGGAGGGATGGACGCAATGTCCAAAATGGTAGGTTTTGCCATCAGTCTTCAAAAAGGGCTGCTATTTCTAATTGGGTTTCCGTCTGGCGCTTGGGGTTTTTCACCAACTCAATGGATTCATCCATCCTTTCCTGCCAATCTGGACGACCTTGAATGCCCTCTATTTTTACCTTTTGGTAGAACGATGTTCCCAAATCCCGATACAGGTTGCCAATGGAGGCATGAAAAAAAGCACTGGTGGCGTTTTTGACGCCAGTCAAATCAATCACTACTTTTCGATGGGTCTCAAGGACAGCCTTTGCTTTGTTGTAAACCTCCATTCCAAATGGATGAAGTATGGCGTTGGGAGTGCCGATAAGTTCCGATACGAGGATGGTGGTCATGGCTTGGAATGTGTTTTTTTCAGAGACGAATAGCTCAAAAGAGTGGGAGGACAAAGATAATACCCCTTTTAACTTGAACGAAAGATAAGGTGGATAGTTGTTCCGGCAAAATTCCTTTTCAGCGTCCAAGAATTTAGGACGCCCTTGTCAAAAGACCAGTAGCAGCCATCCGAAATGATATGTACACCGCCGTTGTGTTTTCTGCAATAACTCATGATTCTCGATAAACCCGTGCCACCAACAGCCTCTGTTTTTGTAGAGTTCCCTTTGACTGCCCAGCTGATTGCATCAGCCGCTTTAAGAATTGGACGCTCACTTTTTTGAGTGAACTCTGAAACGTTTTGCAAGAATCCGCAACCCATATCAACAAGGGTGAACTTCAATTCTTTTTGCTGAGGGAAAAATTGACCGCAGGCAAGAACTGGCTCCTTTGTCCGGGCGTGTTGTTGGACGTTTGAGAAAATTTCAAAATAGCTGTCTTGGACACGCTGCTTATCGGCAAAACGAACTTGGTCAACTCCTCTATGACGGAGCAAATCATTGGCGATGAACGAAACAAACTTGTCAACATCGTCAATCCTGAAGGCTTTTACCGGGATGGTGCTTTCCCTGATATCATCTGGTTGACCGTTCTTCCCTAAAAACCAATTCGCCAAGCCATTTCGCCAAAAAACATTCAGCCCTCCTCCCAATTGAGAGACGTCCAGGAAAAAACGCAACTTCCTTTCCTGTTTCAATTTCCAACTCATGCAAAGCAGCAAGGCGGAAAGATTAGCCTCCATGTACTGCAAGTTGTCCCAATCCAGCGAAATGCAGCAGTCTTGCCGCTGAAGGCAAAAGTGGTAGAAGTCATTTAGGACTTGGTGACCTTCAAAACAGGTTTCAACTCGAGATGGAAATTTGTAGCAGTTTGGGTTCATGTTTATTTGGTTGAAAAGTCAGTTTCATGCGAAATATGGTTTTTGTTCTTATTTCACGCTCCGATAGACCTTCACAAGAATACGGAGGATGTAGCGAAATTAGTCGGCTCTTCTGCTTTGACTTTTATACTTCTTCCACTGTCAATGCAAACTCCGACCCTTCATCCAGCAAATCAATCTTCTGTACCAGCTTCACCACGTAGGCGCTGAACTCAGCGGCGGTGAAGTGGACAAGTACATCCGGTAGCTTGGCGTCAATGATTTGCAGGATTTGGAGGGGAAGTTTCCGGCGATTTGAAGGTGTGAAAGTTCGGTGTCCTGCGTCAAAGACGTCCGGCATAGTAGAGGGCAGTCTGGAGACTACGCCCAACAGGAAAATTCAAGAGGAGAAGACCAGATTTAACACCAGCGTAAAAGGTCGGACTTAAAGCCAGCGGTGCAAGTCCCCTCTTGCATTAATAAAATCCTTATAGATGGAATGACTTTTGCTCTGGATTCTCGAAAATTTACTACTATGAGAACGAATTCCAATTTACCGCTGGGAGTAGTTTTTTTCTTGTTCCTGGTAAACTCCAATTGCTTTCATGACAAGATGATGGCTATTCACATCCAAATTGGATGTGGTCAAAATTGTGAAGACTTGATGTACCGGCTTGTAAAGAATGGGGAACCCCAAGGATTACGAAGTATGGACGTACCAGGTAAAATTTCAGAGTCTGTCAACTATACCGAGTATGATTCTTTAGCAGTTGAGATTCATTCAAAATCGAGTACAAAATTTTGCTGCCGGACAACTATTGTCTTGAGTTCTACTGATTATTCTATCACGATTCCCGACGTCTCATCATTGTTTCCTGAAAACAGCAAGGATGCGAAGGTTGCACTTCCTCAATGAAGGCTCTTACCCACTCCCGCTCTTTTTCTTTGAATCAGCGACGTTATCAGATTCTAACGGAGGACTGAAATGGAGTTGATAGCCGACGTCCAATGTATCATTAAATGTCATTCTGTTAATTGGATAATCTTTAAACATATACCCAGACGACAGCAGTTTGATTGTTGCTTTTCGGTACGAACACTCCAGGCGAATACTTGATTTCAGCATTCCATTGTCACTGACAACAATTAGAAAAACAGGCTTTTCCCCGTCCTTTTCCGAAATAAACTCATACAGGAATTTCAATTCCTTATCAGCAATTATCGCCTTTGGAGTTTTGCCTTCATCCCACACAATGCCGTTGATTTCCACTGTTCGTGTCCAGAAAAAATCGTGAAACCAAGAGGATTTTAGGCTAATCAAACCCGCAAAAGCAATCGCAACGATTTCCAGTCCATTGCGCACAAGATTGGTGGCAGCATCGTACGTATCCAGATGCGAATTATCTTTCCGGAACAATTGCTGCAAAATGAAAATAAGGGATATAGCCAATCCTAACCCTGCCAGGAGGTTCAACCAACTACCTCCCGGACTAATAATATAGCCGACTCCCACCAATCCTATTGCGGGATACAGCATCCAACTTCGCCATCTGTTCCATTGCAGTTTGTTCGTTTTTTCAGCAGGTGCTGCCATAATGCTTTTGTTGATAGTAAATTATGCTTGTTAATTTAACAGTTCGCATCCAATTCCTCCCAACATGTCTTCGATAACGGAGGAAAATTAAGAAATTTCCATTTATTTACTGGTCACACTTCCTCCACCGTCAACGCAAACTCTGACCCTTCATCCAGCAAATCAATCTTCTGCACCAGCTTCACCACGTAGGCGCTGAACTCGGCGGCGGTGTCGGAAGGCAGTTTGAAAGAGTTGATGACGTTTTTGATGGTCTGTTTTTGCTCTGGGTTGAGTTCGTCAATGATGAGCAAGACCCGGAAGCTGGTGCGAAAGGCTTCCATCAGGTAGCGTTCGATTTCTCGCTCGAGGGAGCGTTCCCGCACATCGGGCTTTAGGATTTTCACCCAGTCTATCATTTTTTGCAGCACGGCCTCGTTGCCCTTGGCATTGAGGAAGTCAATGACCTTGTCCGTCCAGTTGGCAATGGTGGTTTCACGGGTTTTTTCATCGGTGATGATGCTGAAGGCGCTGGCGAAACGCATCAGTTGGGGAATGATGTGGGTGTTCAAATGCTCCGACTTCGCAGAGGAGCGCATTTTGCCTTCGCCGTAACATTCGTACTCGATAAGGTTGATTTGCAGCGGGTATTTTGCGGAACGGTTGAAGACGATGAGCAGGGCGTCGGGCTTGGAGGAGATTTCTGAGATTTTGTTGCCTTTGTGTTTTGCGCCTTCGGTTTTGAAAAGCCGGTTCTCTGGAATGAGCAGCGTGTTTTTCTCCAAAAACTGCGGGAACAAGTGGTAAAAATGCCGGTTGACGAGGACTTCCAACCCTTTGAGTTTGTCGGTTTCGTTGGCGAAGCGCACGGTTTGGAATGTGCCCATGATGCTGACGCCCAACTCCGGCGCTTTCTGGATGATTTTGGCGGCTACTTTTTCGTCCTCGATGGTTTCGAGCGGTTCTTCTTCAGGTGCTTCGGTTTCTTCGAGGAAACGAAAAAGTTCTTTGGTCTTTCCCTTTTTGAAGGTTTCGTCCAAATATTTGACGGCAGCAGGTGAGTTGATAACCTTGCTTCCTTGTACAAATTTCAAGTACCAATAAGGGTCAATATGGCTCAATTCTGTCACCTCAAAGGGTTGGCAAAACTCAATGTCTTTGATGGTGATGGAGTGAACGTAGCGCTCGGCATCTGCCCAGGGCTTCTGGTCGGTGACTTCATCGAGGATGAAGCGGGCGCCGCAAAATAGCTTCTTGCCCCGCTTGACGGCCAGGTAAACCTGGTCGCCGGATTGCGGGCCCCGGTTGGCGAAGCCTGCGACTTTCTCCTCGATGCACAGGTAGTAGTTTTCGAGGGAGGTGGAACAGTTGAGGATGCGGGTAGTGTGCACAGGAATAGATTTAAGTTGATGAAATCTGGCTATATCTCAAATTTTTTGCACCATTTATTTATGTCCAAAGTCTCAGCAAGCAAGTCTATTGCCCAATCTTCTCCAGAACTTTTCAGACATGTTTTATAAACTGCAGAAAACTCGCTGCAAGGCGCAATTTTTTGCCGAAACCAATCTTCATTTTTGTCTATTAATGTTTGAGCACTGGCACTTGGATTTTTATTGTATTGCTTCTTCAGGTCTTTTGTCTCCTCTATTTTGTCATAACATTCTTCCCAAGCCCTACGCCTTGCAGCTTTGAGAGCAGGAAATCTTAATTCAAGTTTGTCAATTGTATAAGTAGCTCTCTGATAGTCAAAACTTTTGTCATCTGGGTGAATTGGCACAATGTCACCATCAGGGAAAAAGGTTAACTTTTTTGGGTCACCAGGTTTAATTGGGTCTAAAAGATAATGGATTTCATCATCAAGGGGGTCTGTCTCGCATTTACATTTGTGAGTCTTGACTGCGAAATAATGCCGCTTAATGGTATTACCAACTCCTCCACAGAATCTGTAATTCTCCCACGAGAATGAAAGCCACCAATACCCCCCTTCATCAGTTTTATCGTCTATCCCCAATGCTTGTTTCTTCGGTCTAAAATGGTCAACATGCATGTAAGAATAAACATCCCTTGCCTCAGAATACCAGCATTTTCCATAAGAAAGCTTAGAAAGGTAGGCCTTCAGTTTACCCCAATGGTCGTCATGTCTGTCAATAATTTTATCACGCTCTTCTTTCCCAATTGCCAGTTCCAATGCTTTTGTATAAGCGTCAGCATCTGTCAACCAAGTTGCATCCGTTGGAGGATTTGATTTTAAGTCAATGAAAATCATAGGTTTACTTTGATTGTAAGCTTTCTTCCCCCTTTGATTTTAAAAACTCTCTATAGTATGGGTCAATATCTATTTTGGCAAAGCCAAGTCGATTCAAGTGCTCAAACAAGTGTTTAAGCTCTGCTTTTTCAGCCAGGCTCAATCCTTCCTCATCCATTTTGTACAAAAGCTCATTCCGTCTTTTCAATTTGTCGAATGTGATTTCATCAACAGAGGTTTCTAATCCAAAAAACTCACTTGTAAGGATTCCCTCGACACCTAACCCCCGTGGGTCAATTTCTGGCTCAAAAGTCACAATCTTCTCACCCCTCTTTTTGCCCACTTTCTCTTGTTTGAAAATCCGTATTTCTTCTTTGGTTAGCCCTCCAATGACCAATGGGTCATGCGTTGTCATGATTATTTGAGTAGTGTCGTCCTTTTCATCCCTGACAGCGTATTTTTTTAGCAATTTGGTATACCTCCATTTCCAGATAGGGTTCAGGTGTGTGTCAGGTTCATCGAGTAGAATCAGTGATTCTTTTGACTTTGTAAAGCGAATCAAGCCCAAAACAGCTATCAATTGCTGTTCGCCTTCGCTTAACTCGCTGAAAAAGATGGAATCATTTCCTGTAGCCTTATTCAATTTGATTCTCACTGATTGAATTAAATCGGATAGGTAAAGGCTATCGAGTGCCTGAAAAAAGTTAATTTCTCCATGGAATTGTTGGGCAATCTTTTGGAACTGTTCAATGGATGGGATGTACAAATACACGACTTCCTGCGTATCTTCTGAATGAAAATTGACGGGAATTTTTATTTCGTTTTGTATTGGTGCGAGCGAGATTTCATGAAGCTGCTTAAGGAAATCAAATACAGAGGGTCGGGTCTGCCAAAATGAGATTTCATTGTGGTTGATGTACTTCCGGTCACTTTTATTCTTGGCCCAGTATGGACGCTTTAATTCAAATAAAAGTGAGTCAATGCTCTCTATGTCAAAGTATTCTTCAAGGAAGTCTTTAACTTCATTTCCTTCCTCCGGAAAACAAAAAAACGACAGCAAAAGCAGCTCTTTGTAAATTGGAAAGGAATAGAAAAAGGTTCTGAAATGTTCTCGCTCATCATCCAATAAATTCTTGTACGCCTGTGACATCGGCTTGAAAAATTGGCCTTCGAGACGAAGGTTAGAGCCAGAATAATAAGCGATGACGTATCGTGGTAGGTATTTGAGCTTTTCCTTTTTAAAGTCGGCTCCGGAAATCCTATTTTCGTTAATCCAATATTGGTAATAGGTTTTGTTTTCGGCGAGTTCCGCATCAGCAACAACTTTGACATTATACCCTCTGCATTCGTATTTTATCTCGTAGCTGAATTCCGGATTTTCTTCCAATTGCAGATTTCTAAAAATAGCAACCAGCGCTTCAATAAAATTAGACTTTCCAGAAGCATTTTGCCCCAACAGAATGGCGTACATCTGCTTTTCATTGAGGTCAATTGAAAAGACCTTTAAGTTCTTGTATTTCTGGATTTTGACGTAATGGATTCTCATGCTAAAGCTATTTGACAAGTTTTAAATAAGATTCTTTGTCATAGTCTATAAAAGCTTCAACCTTCTTTTCAACTTCCACCAAAAACCGAAGCTCTTCATAAAACTTATCGATGCTTTCACTAAACTTGCTTTGCTTCCATACATCGCTGGCTTTCATTGGCTTGCCTTTTTGAGGCAGAAGCACTTCTTCAATACTATTGTTTTGCGAGTCTTTCATATTGATAGATTTTTCTTTACGTGAACGGCCCTTCGTTTTTGTTTTCTTTGAAGTTGTCTCACTCATTGATTTTTCCTTTTCCGGTTTTTCCAAGAGCACCGATGCAGGTTCATCGTCTGGATTTTGTGGCACCAACTCCCCCCGAAACGCCTTCGCCAGCAACGCCTGCGGCAGCCCTTCCACCTTCCCGCTCAGTGCCTCATACCGCTCCTCTAGGCGGTCGGCTACCGCAAACAGCTCTTGCACCCGACGGACAATTTCTTTTTGTTCTGGGAGGAGGGGAAGTTGAATTGTCAATTTACCAACTTTCGATAAGCTTAAAGTATTTAGCCCAGATGTGGATGAACTTACTTTTACAATTTGTTGCCTACCTTGATGAGAAAGAAGGTAAAACAAAATATAGCTTGGCTCAATGCTATCTGGAAAACGCACTTTTATCAAGTGATTTTGATGTGCGCAAGGTTCAATGCTTGCATCCCAAAGCGCAACCCGACCAATTTGGTCAATACTTCCATTTCCTTCGACAATGAGCAAGTCATTCTTTTTCAAAAGAACTCTTTCCAACTCAGTTTCTAAAACTCCTATTTCTTTGATTTCTTCCAGTTCCAACCTATTTGCATAAACGTTGGCAACTCGGAGGTAGGGAATTGTTTTTGAGAACTCATTTCTTCCTGGGTTTTTGGTCAATCCACCAGTTATTTCACTTACTTCATCAAGGTTTTTCTGTTTCCAATCTCCTCCATTCTCCCGCCTCCACTCCTCCGTCAGCTTCCCCGACACCGCCTGCGCTAACACCGACTGCCTGAAGCGCTGCAAAATCCCCGGCAGCCGCTCCATACGGGCACGGGCGCTGTCCACCTTCGCCAGCACGGTGTCCAGCTTGGCAACGATGCGGCGTTGTTCGGGGAGGGGAGGAAGGGGAATATTGATTTCCGCAAGTTTACTGGCATTCACATTTGGTTGTCCAATACCGGCTGCGCCTGATTGAATTTGATTCCAATAATTTTTTGATTGGAAAAAGTGGTAAATAAGCTTTGGAGGGACGTCTTCATTTAAAATGATGCGAATTAAATAAGAGGCGAAAACCGACTTTGGAATTTTGCCTTCAATCAAAAAGCTTTTACCTACTGTTGCTCCTGTTCTCGCAAACAAAAGGTCATTTTCTTTCAACTTATATTTTCTATACTCCGACTCATCAATTTGGCAATATGGAACATCTTCCCAATTAACTTTTTGGTCTTGTATATCCGTAATTCTGAGCATTTTATACCCAGTATTGGTTTGAGTTGAGCTTGCTGTAAATCCGTAGTGAATTCTTCTCGAAATATTGCCAACCGTAGTCAGCTCCCATCCTTTCGGCAATCCCTTTTCCATACTTCTAATTTTCATCGTTAAAAAATTCAGTTCACTTCCAGCAACCGCAACACCTCCTCTAAATCCGCCTCCATCGCTTCCAATTCGCCGATGGCTTCTTCGGCGAGGAGCTTGGGTTCGGGCAGGTCGTCATGGTTCACCAGGTTGGCGTCGGGGATTAGACCGAGGTCGAGGTTGTCGCCTTTGCGGCGGATGTCTTCCCGGCTGAGCACGCTCCAGCGCTCGTCCTGCACCGAGCGGCGGTCAGCCGCCCGGTAGGCTGCCAGGAAGCCGGCAAAGTGAGCAGCCGTGAGCGGGGTGCGCTTGCCGAAGCTCGGCATATTGGTGCGCAGGTCGTATATCCAGACTTCGTGGGTGTTGTTTTTGTCGGTTTTGCCACGGGTGAAAAACAGCACGTTGGTCTTCACGCCCTGGGCGTAGAAAATGCCCGTCGGCAGGCGGAGGATGGTGTGCAGATCGCACTTGTTCATCAGGTCGGCACGCACTTTCTGACCGTCGCCATCCTGGAACAGCACGTTGTCGGGCAACACTACGGCAGCCCTTGTCTTGCCGTCGGCTTTCAAAGAGCGGTAGATGTGTTGCAGGAAGTTCAGTTGCTTGTTGGAGCTGCCGATGGTCAGGTCGTCACGGGTGGGGCGCTCGCCACCTTTTTTGGTGCCGAAAGGCGGGTTGGACAGCACCAGGTCGAAGTCTTTCATGGTTTTGCCGGTGTTGGAGAGGGTGTCGCCCAGCACCAACTTCGATTCCAATCCATGCAACATTGCGTTCATCAACGCCAGCCGGTGGGCGTCCCGCACCAGCTCGCAACCGGAGATGGCGTCGTGAATTTGGAACTGGTAGTCCGCATCGCTCAACTTGAAGAGGTCGTGGTGTTTTTTGAGATATTCATGTGCGGAAATCATGAAGCCGAAAGTGCCTGCTGCCGGGTCGTTGATGCGCTCGCCGAGCTTCGGCTCCATCAGCTCGACCATCACGTTGATGAGCGGCCGGGGTGTGAAGTACTGCCCGGCGCCGGATTTTACCTCCGTGGCGTTCTTTTCGAGCAATCCCTCGTAGAGTTCTCCGAGTCCGTCCTGCCGGGCGCTGAACCAATCAAGTTGGTCAATGTGCTTGACGATTTTATTGAGGTTGGCAGGTTCGGAGATGTTGGAACTGGCGTCCTGATAGATTTCCTGCACAATGCCGCCCACTTTGCCGAGACCGAGCAGGGCAGCCTGGTAGCGTTCTTTGAGTTGGATGCCATCGAGTTTCACCAGTACCTTCCAGCGGTAGTCTTCTGGTATGTTGTCTTCCTTGCCGGTCTCCTGTGCCATTTTCAGGAAGAGGATGTAGGTCAGCTCAGTGACGTACTGGTGATAGGTGATGCCGTCGTCCCGGAGGACGTTGCAGAGATTCCAAAGTTTGTTGACGATTTCTTGTGTTGTCATGTCTATAGTTGGCGGTAACAAATGGAAAATGGGTAGCAGGAAAGATGCCTATCAGTCAGACTAAGCAAATAAATCAACTGGCGTTTTCAGTTTATTAAGCCAGTGTTGCTCTAGCACACCTTCATGTTGAAGCCTTCCTACTAAAATGCCTGGATGGATTCTATTACGGCGAGCGTATTCCTTTATCTGTGGTTCGTATACGGTTCCTGCGCCTTTAATGGTTTGAATAATAGACGACGGGACGAGTATTTCAGTAGCGAACTGATTCGCTTCTTCCTCTTTGTCTTGCGGATTTTCTACTCCTTCCACTTCTTCAAGAAAGTAACCCTTTTTGCCGTGTTTCAGGATATGGCAGGCTTCATGAAAGAAGGTAAACCAAAACCGGTCATTGAATTTATACCTTCCAGACAATTGAATAACCGGGTGGTCAGCAACCCATCGAGCGCACCCGCTGACAGGAGCTTTAGGTAAACAAGGGGTATAAACGAGCGCAACTCCAGCCGAAGCACAAAGCTTTTGTAAAGTTTGGAGATACCCTGATGGCTCCTCGTAGGAGAGAAGCTTTGCCTCTTCAAGTACTTTTTCGAAGCGTGATTTGTTGAAGGGCGGCAAATCCATATTACGAGCATCAATATCGCCCTTTCGCAACCACGCCGAAATAGCATGTGGGGTTTGAGTGTGGGCAAGCGAGATGCGATAATTTACCATTGGGGTATTCTTCATAAAAAGAGTTTCCCAAGCTTCTCTGTCTGCCACACCAAAAAAAGTACACAACTCCTTGAGTTTTTCGACATCCGTTTTGACAGGAGCTACCCAACGAAATTTTATCATCATTTTTAAGGGAAAATGACCCATCCATGCAGTTTCTTTCAGAAGCTTTTCTTCCTGCCTGATTTTGGCTAATTCTAATTGGTACCTGCGTTCTCTCTCAATCCAAAATGTTGCAGGTATTCGCAAGACGGATTCTAACTGTAGTGCGGTGTCTTCAGTGATGATAGTCTTTCCTTTGATAATTTCACTAACAAGCTTTAGTGGGCGGTTCATTCTTTCACCTAACTCTGTTTGAGAAATGCCCAAATTTTCGATGGTTTCAAGTAAGGTGTCTCCTGGCGGAGAAAGAATTGCTTTTGCAGCATCAATCCGGGACATCTGGTTCACCATGGCAAGAGTGTTTTTTTCGTGAATACGTTAAGTGCAACGCTGAATTACTTCAGTGTTTTAGTTCGAATACAGGGGGAAATTGTAGAGTAGTTTTCGCTATTAAGGCTGGGTAATTGCCGTTTAGTGATAGTCTTCAACAGCTTCGATACAAATCTTTGAGACCTGGCACCAATCTAATCCTCCATCCGGCTTTGATGGCGGGGGATTGTGGGCAGGTTTAAACAACAGGCGCCAGTTTCTGGAAAGGTCAAGGGCGAGGAAGCCTTTGAGGTCACCTTTCAACTCATGACAATTAGCTTGAGGGAAATTACGTAGTTCGGCAAGAGTAGAAATGGATTGAAGTTCTTCCAATCTCTGTTTCAACCGCTTTGCTTTGTCTACGCCGAAGTTTTTGACCATTTCTTGAGGGTCGGTCAATCGTTTTCGGAGTTTCGTAGTTGTGTATTCAACTTCCATGCAAACATAGAATATTTAACCCCAAAGGTTAAAAAAAAATTTGAAAATTATTTTTTGGGGCTGTTCAAGGTTGAAAATGTTAGGCTCTTTCCTGGTACAGGTTTTCGTTAATTAAGCCCAGCACTTGCTCTAATTCGTGCCCGAAAACTTTATCCAGCCGTGCGAAGCCGCCACCTTCGTTTTTGAAAATGCCCCGGTCGAGGTCTTCCTTGTGAAGGATGCTTTCGGCGATGAGTTGGCTCTCGAAGCGTTCGAGCCATTGTTTTTGCACGGCTGTCCATTCCCGCATGACACGCACTTTTTTCATTGCCCTTCGGATGCGCTCCTCTTGGGAAAGCAAGGGGCTGCCGATGGCAAGGGTGCGAATAAAGGCGATAATGTCGGCTGCCACCTCCTCATTTTTTTCTTTCTGCCAGGCTGTTTTCAGGTGAAGCGTATTGAAGCCGGCCAGGTAAAGCTGGGTGCGCAGCTCCCGCAGCGATTGGCGGTCGAGCGCCGTAGGGCGGGTGCAAACGATGTCGAGCGCCGCCATTTTGTTGCGGTTTTCGAGGATGTAGGAGCGGAAGTTTTCGAGGTAGTCGTGGGCGCTGTACGAGAGGTTGTATTCCCGGTCGGTGCGGATATGTTCGTCCAAGTGGTCGGAAACGATGAAAGAACTTCCGGTGGATTTCAGCCTGTCAAAAAAGGCGAACAGGTAGTTTTTGGATTTCAGGTAATTGAACGCCGTTGCAGGTTGCTGTTGCCGGATTTGGCGGATGAACTCGTCCACGGACACGCCGCCGGAAATGCTTTTGAAATCTTCCTCGTCTTGCGTGGAAAGCCGTTTGCTCTTGCGGTGCAGCTTGGCAACTATTTGCTCCAACTGGCGCTGGCGGGCAATCTCCCGCACCTCCTCGTCCAACTGTTCGATAATCGCCATTTCCTGGATGAGGTCGTTGAAATTGGCGTTGGGCAAAGTCACCACGGGCTTCATGTTGCTGAAATCCTCCATCGAGCGCCAGGTGCCGACGGCGTCGAAAATGCGGAAACTTTCCTTGTTGATTTCATCACAAAGACGGGTCGCCCTGCCCAACATCTGCTCGAACAGGATGCGGGAACCGATGCGGCGCAAGAAGACGAGGTTGCAGATTTTCGGCACGTCTATGCCGGTGGTGAGCAAATCCACCGTGACGGCGATGGCGGGCAAGTTTTCGTTTTTGTATCGCTTGATGGCATCGAGCGGCTTGTCCACTTTGCCGGTGATTTTCTCGATGGCGTCGTCGTTCACCAGCACGCCCGACGCTTCGAATTCTTCTTGCAGCCACTTCACCAAGTCGGTAGCATGGAGGTCGTTGGCGGCGAAAATGAGCGTCTTTTCCTTTCCTTCCGGTGAAATGTGTTTCACCAGTTCCTTCAAAACGGCACGGTTGAAAGGCTCGGTGATGACCTGGCGGTTGAAGGATTCCACCTCCATCACCACTTCATCTTCCAGCTCTTCCAAGTGAGTGATTTCCCTTTTGACGGGGTTGTAAAACTTAATGGTTTCGCCCTTTTGCCACTTGATGCCTTCTTCACTCAACCTGGTGCGGATGATGTATGGCGGCTCGTAGCCAATCAGGAAGCCGTCGGACACTGCCTGGTTGTACGTGTATTCATAAACCGGCTTGCCGAAAATGGAAATGGTATGCGGCGCCGGCGTCGCCGTCAGCCCGATGGAGAAGGCGTCGAAATAGTCCAGTACTTTGCGGTATTTGCTGGTGTAATCCGCCTGGTTTTTGTAAAACACCTCCTCCTCGTCCATTTCCCGGTCGAGGTTGTAGCCCCGGTGCGCTTCATCCACGACGATACAATCGTAAGCGCCGGGGGTCGGAACAGCGCCTTCGTTGGGGTTTTCAAAAATGCGGCGGTGCATGCCTTGCACGGTGGCAAAATGCACTTTGGTATCAATGTCCGGCGTGATGTACTTTATTTCCTTGATGTCGTAAATGTTGCTGAAGGTGGTCAGGCTCTCGACCACCACGTCTTTGAAAGTGTCGGCGGCTTGGCTGCCGAGTGCCGTCCTGTCCACGAGGAACAGCACCCGGTTGAAGCGTTCGGCTTTGATGAGGCGATAAATGATGCCCAGAATGGTGCGGGTCTTGCCCGTTCCGGTCGCCATCGCCAGCAAAGCCCTGTCGTTTTCGGGGTCTGCGACGGTGTTTTCAATGGCTTCCAGCGCTTCGAACTGGTAATAACGGAAGTTCAGCCCGTTGGGATTTTTGAGATAGTCGAGCGGGTCGTTTTCGAGCTTCTGCTGCGCCTGTTGGAGGTCTTTGGCGAAAAGCCTTTTCAAATCCTGTGGCGAAAACCAATTGTGCAGCGGCTTCGGATGGTTGGTCGCCACCCGGCAATCCAGGAACCAGGTTCCCGAACGGTTCTCCATCATGTAGTGATAGCCCGAACCGTTGGTGGCAAAGAGAAAGGGCGCTTTGTAGTGCCGCCATTTTCCAAGCAATTTCCCGCCAAACCGCTCGTCAAAATCTATCGCATAACGTTTCGCCTGCGACATATCGGAAAGGGTATCCCTCGACTTTTTCTTAGCTTCGACGATGCCGTATAATTCCTCCTCGATGAACAGCGCATAATCAGCTCTGCCGCCTTCCAGGGGCCACTCGGCGATGGCTTTGCACTTGCCTTTTTCGGGGCGGGCGCCGTTTTGGAAGGTCATATTTTTGGTGTTCGCTTCCCAGCCTGCATTGCGGAGTTGCTTGTCAATCAGTTCCCGTGTCTCCGCTTCGGTTAAAAGTATATTGAAGGAAGCTTGAAAAGCCTTCAGTTTCAGGGCATTAAGCTCGTCTTGTTTTTTCTGGCTGGCTAATTCCTTCAGTTTGACGACCTGCTCCTCGTAAGTTTTTTCGAGATTGTTATAATCTTTTTGCAGCACCTGGAGCGATTCGAGCGGGTCGAACTTTTCCGGCTTTCTGAAAGTGGCAGGCGTCTCGTTGCCCGGCTCTCCATAGACTTCGACCAGCCATTTGGCGATGCGCCAGATTTTCAAAAGACCGCTGATGGCGTCGTCGGATGAGCCTTTGCCGTCGTGCGCAGCGAGGTTGCCTTTGTCTTTTATGCCGTAAAAACAATCCTTGATTTTAACGTCATCAAGCACACCCTCCCGCTTGAGCATCAGGAGCCTTTCGTTAAAAGTATTGTCCTTTGGAAAGTCCAGGAAATGTTCACCAAACAAGATACCGGTAACCTTCTCGGCAAAGAGCCGCATTTTGGTCAAAGCACCTGACGGGTCGGAATAGACGTAATACTCCGCCAGGTCAGCGATTTTCTTGAGAAATGGGAAGTCTTTTTCGAGAAAGGCGAAGTTTGAATTGGGCTGTATTGAATGGGGCATCCGTCAGGGATTTGGGTAGGGAATTCAAACAAATGCCCCAGACGCAACTAAGTCATCCGGGAAGAATTTCTAACCGCCCGAAAATTAGTATAGCCTTCTGATATATCTTGTAACTATACAAGAGTTTTTCATTCAAAACCGGCTGAACCGTAAAACCTCCCCCTCCAACTCCCTCACCTCCATCTCCTTCCTCGTCAAAGCCAGCTTCGATTCCAGGTAAGCTTTCTGTTTCGGCAGAAAGGCGTTTGGCGCAAGCTTGGCGTCGTCGTAATCAAGCTGCGCCAGGCGGAAAATCTCTGCGTCAATGGCGCTGACCTGGCGCATGGTTTCCAGTTCAAGCGTGAGCAGTTCGTGGCGGGTGAGCAAGCGGTCGAGTTCGGCGTGGGCGGCACTGGCGGCGAGTTCGGCGGCTGCGGCGAGGCTGCGGCGCTTGGCGTTGATGTCCATGCGGCGGCGCTGGGCGGCGAAGACTTGGGAGAGGGAAAAGCTGACGGTGGGGCGGGGCTTGGTTTTGAGCTTGCCTTCGGCGTCGGTGGCGAGGTTGTAGCCGATGCCGACCGATGGCATGTAGTTCATCCAGGCGCCCCGGTTGCTGTTGTCGAATTCGGCGAGTTGGGCGGCGAGCTGGCGGTGCAGGAAGGTGTCGAGGGCGGCGTGGAGGGAGTCGGCAGGAGGTAATTGGCAGTGGGCGGCGGGCAGCGCTGCCACGACGGCGAGGAGTAGCACAAACAGTTTCATTTTGACGGGATTTCTGACAAATGTCGGGTTTTTCGTCAAGGAGAATTAGCTCTCCGGGTACCGCTCATCCCTTCTAAATGGCAGCCGCTCCATTTTCACCACCTCCACCGAGGGGAAGCCATATTCTTCCGTGACTTTTCCTTCGATTCGGTAAATGCCTTTGCCACGAAACGGGCTGGTTTTTAGGAAAAAAGGAAAATGCACCGTATCGAAAAACTGCCCTTCCCGGTCGAGCCAGGTGCCGAAATGCATCAGCTCATTTTTCACGGTTCTGACGTCTTTGCGGGTGACGTAGTAGCCGATGAGAACGACCGCCTTGCCCACACATTTTTTCAGGTCTGCCGCCTCGATGCCTTCGCAACCGGCAACCGGGTCTGCCAACAACTCGAAGGGCGAGCGGAGCGGAAAGCCGAGCAATTCGATTTCGTCGAATGCCTGGTCGAACTCGCCTTCTTCGAGCTTGGGCAGGTCATAGGTTTCATGGAGGTCGGTGAAAAGCAGCCCGGTGGCGTTTGCCATGCCGCCAGGGGTTTTAGGATTGAAGACGGCATTTTTTTCCCACATCAACTCGCATTTGGTCATGCCTGTGAAGCGAAAAGCGCCGATGCGGATGAGCAGGTCGAGCTGCCCGGAAGAGATTTCAACCCGGCTCACGAAGTCGGCAAGGCTGCGAAAAACACCGCCCCGCCTCCGCTCCGCCACGAGCCGCTGCACGGCGGCGTGCTCCATCTGGCTCAGGTGGATAAAGCCGGTGAAAAGGTCGGTTCCTTGCAGTGAAGTGAGGTGCTCGCTGTGGTTGACGCAAGGGGCATGAATGGCAGCGCCTGCCATGCGAGCTTCGTGGAAATAATATTCCGTCCGGTAAAAACCGCCAAAATTGTTGATGACGGCGGTCATGAATTCAAGCGGGAAATAGGCTTTGAGGTACAGGCTTTGAAAACTTTCCACCGCATAACTCGCCGAGTGTGCCTTGCAAAATGAATAGCCTGCAAAACTCTCCACCTGCCGCCAGACCTCCTGTGACAGCACTTCAGGATGCCCTATCGAATGGCAGTTTTCAAAGTATTTTTTTCGCAGCAGCTCGAACTTGTCGTCGCCCCGTTTTTTGCCCGACATCAGGCGGCGCAGCATGTCGCTTTCGTCCAAACCCAGCCCGGCAAAGTGGTGGACGATTTTCATCACGTCCTCCTGGAAAACCATCACCCCGAAGGTCTCGCCGAGGTGCTCTTTGAAAACCGGGTGCAGGTACTCGAACGAGTGCGGCGAGTGGAAGCGGCGGATGTACTCTTTCATCATGCCCGACTTCGCCACGCCGGGTCGGATGATGCTGCTCGCCGCCACCAGGTGCTGGTAGTCATCGCAGCGCAGCTTCTTCAAAAGTCCCCGCATGGCAGGGCTTTCGATGTAAAAGCAGCCGATGCAATGCCCACTGCGCAGTTGCGCCCGCACCCGCTCGTCTTGCTTGATGGCGAGGATGTCGTGGATGTCCACCGCTTTTCCCTGGTTTTTTTTGATGAGGTCAACGGATTCTTTGATGTGCCCCAGTCCCCGCTGGCTCAGCACGTCGAATTTGTGAAAGCCCAGGTCTTCGGCATGGTGCATGTCGAAATGGCTGATGGGGAAACCTTTGGGCATGAGTTGCAAGGCGGTGTGGTAAAAGATGGGCTTCTCCGAGATGACGACGCCACCGGCGTGGATGGAAAGATGGTTGGGAAAATCGTGCAGCAGGCGGGCGTATTTGATGATTTGGGATTTGGGATTTTTTGTCACCCTGGAAGGGTCGGATTGGACGGGCGGCGGCGTTTCGTTCAGTTTAGGAGGTAACTTCAGGTTACCTCCTAAATTTTGCCCGGCTGAGAGCTGCTCGTGCAGCTTCAAATTTTCCTTTTCGTGCCGCCAGTGCTGCACGTCTTCCGTGCCGGTTGCCCGCAGCACGTCTTCGATGAGTTGGTCAATTTCTTCCTTCGGCAAACCAAAAACCTTCCCCACTTCCCGCACGGCGGCGTTGAATTGAAAAGTGCTGTACGTCGCCAGCAAAGCAGTGTGCTCCCTGCCGTAGCGCTTGAAAATATAATCGGTCACGTCGTCCCGCTCGTCCCAGGAAAAATCAATGTCGAAGTCGGGCGGCGAAGGACGGTGGAGGTTGATGAAGCGCTCGAAATACAAGTCCAGCTCGATAGGGTCAACGTCGGTGATTCCGAGGCTGTAAGCCACGATGCTATTGGCGCCGCTGCCTCTCCCAACGTGGTGGTAGCCCGCCGCCTGCGCATAGCGCACGATGTCCCAAGTGATGAGAAAATAGGCGCAGAAATCCATCTGGCGGATGATTTTCAGTTCCCGTAACAGGCGCTCTTCCGGTTGGCGGGCGCTTGCTCCGTAACGCCTTCGGCAGCCTTCGATGGCGAGTTTTTCCAGCAATTTGAAATCACCCTCTTTGCTGCCGGTGAAGGTTTGGCGGTTGACCTGCAAGCCGGTTTCCAGTTCTATCGAGCAACCGTCCACAAAGCGGCGGGTGTTTTCGATGATTTTCGGGTAGAGTTTGTACAAATCATCCAGGACGGCAGGCGGGGTGAAAAGCTCGGTTTTTTTGGCGAGGTCGTCTGCTGTCAGCTTGGTCAGCAGGGTATTTTGGTCAACGGCTCGCAAGATGCAGTGCAGTTCGTATCCTGCCTCGTCCAGAAAAGTTACCGGGCTGAAAATCAACAACTTGTCAGGATGATGCCGCACATCGGCGGCGAGCAGGCGATAGACAAATTCCGGGCGGACACCCAAAAACTCATGCTGCTTAAACTGTTCGATAGGCTTTATCAGCTTCGGATAAATGATGGCGACGGGTGGCGACGTCCCGATAGCTATCGGGAGGTGGTGGGGAAAAACTTCCGGCAAAGGCTTGCCGTCGAGCGAGTGCTCACTCAGAAACTGGTTTAGCAAGCAAAAACCTTCGGCGTTGCGGGCGATGCCTGTGTACAGGCGCTTGCCATCCTTGAAAAAATCAATTCCAAGCAGCGGTCGAATGCCCTCCTTCTTGCACAAACGCACGAATTCACCGGCGGCGGAGGCGTTGTTCACGTCCGTCAGCGCCAGTGCGCTCACGCCCAGGCGCTTGGCTGCCTGCACCAATTGCGCAGGCGAGAGCGTGCCGTAGCGAAGGCTGTAGTAGGAGTGACAATTGAGGTACATCCGCCTTTTTTTCAGTAGTTTCTCTTGTGGCTGGGAAGGAGCGTGAGGGTAAGTTGAAAGAAGGAATTCATTTGGAAGGAGAATGTACGAGTGTGCTGGCTTTCCGCACCGCCTTCTCGCCAAAGCGCCTGCGAATGTGGTCGAGCTGCTCCAGCAAACGCATCTCTTCGCCCGTGTCTTCGAACAAGTTGAGTTGATAGCTGCCGGGAACCAAAGCGCTGAATTTGACCCCGATGAGCCGCACCAACTGCCGCCGCTGGTAGAGTTTGTCAAAAAGCTCCTTGGCGCAGTTCAGCAGCGCCCGGTCGGAGGCGGTGTAGGGAATTGCCAGTTGCTGGGTGTAGGTGTTGAAATCGGAGTAGCGAATTTTCACGGTCAGGCAGGCGGTCAGTTTTTGCTGCTGGCGCAACTCGAAGGCG
>CAZHLB010000017.1:0-23820 GCA_964533005.1 uncultured Saprospiraceae bacterium | reverse complement strand
ATCAGCCATTTCCATCAACAATCATGTAATCATGTAATCATCAATCATTTAATCAGGTAGTGTTTGTAGGTGAGTTAAAAGTTTTTTACGCCCTCATTTTCTGCCGCTTCACCAACCACGCCTGCAAAATGGGCTTGTAGCCATGATTGATATCCGCCTCCACAAAATCCACCTGGTATTGCAGGCATTTCATGCGCAGGTTCTCCTTGAATTTCGCTACCTGTTCCACGTATTGCGCCTTCACCTGGTTGGGTTGCAGGCGCAATTGCTCGCCGGTTTCCATGTCAATGAACAGGTACGGGCGGTTTTCAAACTCGAAATCAATCTCCAGCGACTTGTCCACCGTGTGGAAAAGAATGACCTCGTGCTTGTTGTGCTTGAGGTGTTGCAAGGCGGAAAACAGCGCCTCGGAGTCTTCCGTTTGCTCGAACATGTCGCTGAAAATCACCACGAGGGAACGCTTGTGGATGTTGTCGGCAATCTCGTGCAAGGCTTTGGCGGCGGAGGTGGTTTTGTTCTTTTCCGGGTGCTCGATGAGCCGTTGCAGGTGGGTCAAAAGCAGGCGGTAGTGGGCGGTGCTGACCTTCGTACGGGTGTGAATTTTCACCTCCTCATCAAAAAGAGTCAAGCCGAATGAGTCCCGCTGTTTCATCAGCAAATTCATCAGCGCCGCAGCTCCGAGAGCTGAAAAACGCAGCTTGTTGGTGTAGTTCGGGCTTTCTTTGGTGACTTCTGGAAAATACATGGACGAGCTTGCATCCACCACAATCTGGCAGCGGAGATTGGTCTCCTCCTCGAACCGCTTGCTGTAAAGCCGGTCGGTGCGGGCATAGACTTTCCAGTCAATTTCCTTGGTGCTTTCGCCCTGGTTGTAGAGCCGATGCTCTGCGAATTCGACCGAAAAACCATGAAACGGGCTTTTGTGCAAGCCAATGATGAAGCCCTCCACCACTTGCTTGGCGAGCAGTTCGAGGTTGCCGAGGTTGCGAACGTCGTAGTTGTCGAGTAAAACCACTTCTTGATTGATGATTGATGATTGATGATTGATGCCCGGATGCAGGCAGGTTGAAAAACGCTTCCTGGCGGGAAGTGTTGCGGGGGGCGAAAGTGGGGAATGTTTTGAAATGGTGTAACTGGATAACGCCTCTCGTTGAGTCGCTTTTATCATCTTCGCAAAGGAATCGTCCTGTGATGCTTCGCCAGAAAGGACGGTTTCTCTGCCGGGAGGACAAAAGCGGCAGGTTGGAAAATTCATTTTGGTAAAAATCAGGCAATTATGAAAAAGCCCAAAGCATGGCTCACCCGCACCTGGGATTATCAAATTGACCCGGAACTCCTGCCCTGCATCCTCGACCGGCTGGCTGGCGTCCCCGCCCGCATCGAAGAAAAAGTGCGCCATCTCGACCCGGCGGTTTTGACGCAAAAGCCTGACACTCAGTGGTCAATCCAAGAACACATCGGTCATTTGCTCGACCTGGAAGAATTGGGTTTGAGCAGGATTGAAGATTTCAAAACAAGAAATCCAGTGCTGCGAGGCTGGAACGTGACCAACCGGAAAACCGAAGAAGCCCGGCACAACGAGCGCCCGCTCGACGATTTGCTGGCTGCATTTCGGATGGAAAGAAAAAGGCTGGTGGAAGCATTTTGGAGCCTCGACGACGAGGCGTTGGCGTGGGTTGCTTTGCATCCCCGGCTGCAAAAACCAATGCGGGTGGCGGATTTTGCGCATTTTCATGCGGAGCATGACGACCATCATTTGGCTTGGATAGCGTGGCTGGCGCATGGTTTCACATCTTCCGGAAAATAAGCCATCGGGGATAGGCATTCTCCGCATCGCCAAAAATATCAGGCTCCACGTAATCCCAACCATTTCGATGGAAGTGGTTCATGGCATCAGTCATAGAATTGAACTCGAGCAGCTTGCCGTTTTGGTCAACCACTTTCGTCCTTTTTTCCTGGAATTTTTGCCCATAATCAACCACCAGGTTGAATGGTTTGGTTGAAAATCTTGACGGTGCGATTTTGCAAAACTCGATGTCCAATTCATTGATGTTGACGGCTTTGCCTTCGGCGCCGCCGTATTCGTTGAAGGTTTGAACGTACACTTGGGAGAAGGCAGAAATGGTAAGAAGGAGGCAGGAAAGAAAAAGGAAAGTCTGTTTTTTCATGGTTGGGTTTTAATTGGTTTTTCAGAACCATCATTCAATTCAGAAGCCCTGAATGCTGCAATAATTTCATTCAACGATTTTTCAAAGTCATCAGCCGGGATGATGTCAGATTGAAACAATTGTTCTTCCCGTGTTAATTGCTGCATCAGGTGGCGATGTTTTTCTGGCTCATTTTCAAGCATGCTTCGCAGGTGTTGAGAGCGATTCCATGCTTTTCTCTTGCTTTTCCACTTTGCCAAAAGACCATCCATGCCTTTTTTTATGCCCAAAGCTCCCGTAGCAAATGAGAGTCCTGCATTGCCTGAGTCAAGAAATTCAATAATGTCCAGACCAGCATCCAAAAGGTAGCCAGCTGTTGCAGCCCCTAAAAAGACTGCCAAATCATAAGGGTCGGTAAAATGCCCTACCAGTTTGTTGAGTCCTTCATTCATTGAAAGCAGTCAAATTTATTTTTTCGGAAGGCTGACTTGGAATGGATAATTCAATGCTCTTTGAATTATCGTCGAAGTGGATTTGAATGGTAAGCACTTTGTCTTTTATCGAGGGAACTATGGTGATGCTTTTTGAAGCACCAGTATGAGGATGAATAGAAGAATATTGCCGTTGATTTGAATAATGCTCCACGATAATCAAAAGCACTCCAATAGAAAAATATAGGACGATGGTAGCCATAAAGCCACTCAAAAAACCAAAAATGCCAGACATCCCACCAGGGTTATCCACGTTAAGTAGAAACGTAATCATCCCAATTGCTACCGC
The DNA here is from genome assembly GCA_964533005.1 of uncultured Saprospiraceae bacterium. Lineage (GTDB taxonomy): Bacteria > Bacteroidota > Bacteroidia > Chitinophagales > Saprospiraceae > UBA6168. Next base: position 20,893 of record CAZHLB010000017.1, on the reverse strand, counting down.
AAGTGGAAAAATTTTTGGCGTAGGCTTTATTTCTTCTTTCCAGTCAATTTTCATGTTCGGCTATTTTGAATTTCTTGAAAAGGTCTTTGCAAATCTACTGCTTGATTTTGAAGTAGTTCTTCATTTTTTCTGCTTGCTTTTCTTCTTCCGAAACTCCAACAACTCCCCAATCGAATCAAATTCCTTCCGAAAACTAATCCCCGCCCCCGTCTCATTTCGCCACCCGGTCACGTCCGGCTCGCCCCGATTATAGACCTTGATTTTCAGCCGCCTGTCCTTCGTCAGCGTGTATTCAATCATGAATTCATTTGCCACCACTGCCCTGTTTCCGGCATAAATATTCGTGCCGCCCACGTCCCAGTTGCCGCCGACCAAAACGCTGACCCGGTCGCCCAAACTCACTCGTAGGCGGGTGACCAATTCGTTGCCGGTGAAAGCGGCAGGGTCGTCAATCGAGCCGCTGGTGTAGCGGTTGTACGATACGTCGAGGTCAATTCCCCGGATAACGTTGCTGCCGGTGAACAGCTCGCTGACGAACTCTGTCAGGTAAATCGAAAGCTGGTTGGAGAGCATTTCGCTCAAGGTGTTGATGCCCACGTCGCCAGCCTGGAAAGTGTAGCCCGACGGCAAAAATTGCCCCAGCACCAGCAAGCCGAACACCTGCCGGTTCATCTCGTTGGGGTCTTGCCGGATGGTTCGCAGCTTGTTTTCCGCCAGGCTTTTCAGCCCGCTCGACAGGGTCGGGAAGCTGATATCGAACTCGATGTCGGGCTTGAGCAGGCTGCCTTTCATGTTCATTTCCAGGTTGACTGGCGTGGATGAACGGGCAAGGTTTTTCTCGTCTTCCGGCAGCAGTTCGGTGTACTCGGCGATGAAATTGAAGACCGACGTGTGCAGGTCTTTGTACGTGGCGGTGATGTCAATCGTGGCGTCGTACGGGCTGCCCGACCACTTGACCGTGCCGCCCGGCTCGACGATGAAGGCTTTGTTGAAGCCAATATTCATCAGGGTAAACAGGTAGTCGCCACGCTCGACGATGTACGTGCCCTCCATCGTAAAACCGCCCCACCTGTCAATATGGACTTTCAAATCGCCCCTGCCTGCGCCTCGCAAAACGTCGCCCCAGGCTTTGTCAAAAATCACTTCCATCTCGGCGTCGGGCGTGATTTCCAAGTCGTAGTCCATGTTCAGCCCACGCAATTCAGTGGGCAGCAGCGGCGGCTTCAATTCGCCCGGCTCCGTTTTTTTCGAGGCAATGTCGAAGTTGATGAAACGCACGTCTTTCGTCGGCGCAGAACTGGTGATGGGCAGGTACATGTGCGTCCCCCGCATGGTGCTGGCATTCACGTAAAGGCTCGGTTGCTGGAAGCTACCCGTGAAGCGCACGTACCCCGTGCCGATGGCGGTTCCGTAAAAAATCGGGTTGTTTTTCGCCGTCGTTTCCAAGCCGAGGAAGGGGCGGTTGCGCTGGGTGGCAATGGTCACGTCCAAGCCAAAATTTTTCAAATAATCGTGGGTGATGCCGCCGGTCACGATTGCCCGGTTGCCAAAACGGTCGAGAACGATGGCGTTGCTGCCGTCGAACAGCCGGTTGCCCAATTTCACATTGGCGTCGGGGATGCGGTAGGTCACCTGCAACGCATTCAGCTTGAACGAGACGTTTCGCACGGTGGCGTTGCCGGAAATTTCAGGCTTGGAAGGCAAGCCTGTCAGCCGGATATTTTCGCCGCTCGCCGAGCCTTGCACGTTGCTCACTTCTGCGACGAAGTAGTTCAAAATTTTCGCAGGGTAGTTGGAAAAACTCAGGTCGAAATCGAAGAAAAGCGGCTGGTTTTTCACCCGTTTGCGCTCCTCCGTGCCTTCCAGAATTTTGAAGCCGGGCGGGTTGAAATAGCCGTCCGCCACCAGTTGCATGGTGTCGTGCTCGATGCTCAGGAAGGCGGTGACCGTTTCCTGCAAGCTGGGCGCAGCAGCGTCGAGCCGCAAAACGCCGTAGTCGTCGCCGTTGATTTTGAAATCTTTGATGCGCAGCAAAGCAGTCAAACCTTGAAACTGGAACAGGTCTTTGATTTTCGCCTGCACGTCGGCGATGCCGGAAATCTTGTGCTGCTTGACTTTTCGAACCGCCTGGATTGAATCGAGCGGGAAGTTTTTCACCTGCAATTCCAAGCCCTCGCCACGCATTGCTCGCAAGATGATTTGTTGCTCCCGGTGCGAAAGCACAAAGTTTTGCGTCTCCACCGTGCCCTCGCCGATGCGCACGAAGTTGGCAGTATCAATGTCCCAGGTCTGGTTGAGCAGCACTAAATCGGAGGGCAAAAAACTGAGCCGCCATGCCTCGGTTTCGTCGAGCGTGACTATGCCGTTGATATTGAGGTTGTCAAGGACTTTGTAAAAATTGGAGGAGACGAGCAGGAACTCCATCGTGTCGCCATAGACCTGGCTGTTGACGAGGATGGGCGACAGGGTCTGGTCTTCGCCAAATTCGGTCTGCATCACGCCCACCAGCAAACTGCCTTCGTTGCCTTCGAGGCTGGTTTTGAAATACACGTCGCCAAAACCGATTTTTTGCCAACTCCATTCCGGCACGGTGACCTCGGCGACCAGCTTATTTTCGTAGCCGTCGAACGACCCGGCGACCTCCGCTTTGTTGAAGCCGCTGAGTTTTTCGTTGACGAAACCGGGCAAGCCCTGCAAGTCTTTCAGCTTGACCGAGAAGGCAAAACGAGCCGTGTCCGTGGGCATTTTTTTGGGCGGTTGGATGCCTACTTTTTTGCTGAACCGGGGAAAATTCACGGTCAGGTAATTCAAAAAATGGTTGGGAATTGCCTCCACCAAAAACCTGCCCTGCAAGTCCACGTCGCCGAGGTTGGAGGTGAAAAGGAAGTGCTTTTCGCCGTTATTTTCGAGCCTTGAAACCAGGGTGGCGGTGTCAATTGCCAATGTGTCCTTGCGGTTTTTTACAAACCAAAAATCCTTCACCGCCACCGTTCCGACGATGTCGTTTAGATTTTTTCCTCTGCCTTGCATCGCTACCGTTCCACGAAACTGAAGGTCTTTTTTTGAAATATTGAGCGGCAAAAGCGAGAGCCGCTGCACGTCGGCGATGAAGTCAAACTGCGGCACGGCTTCGGTGAAATTCACTTTCCCGCCGAAGGTCAGGCTCACGTTTTGGTCTTCGATTTTCAGGTCGCCGTTGAAAAGTCGCTTCGCCAACTCGCCATTCACTGTGACGTTGCGGTACTTGTAGCCCCGGTAAACCATGCTGTCAATCACGCCTTCCAACTTTGCATTTGCCGAATTCACCGTCAATCCAACGCCTTGTTTTACGTGGCTGTCGAGGGTGATTTTGCCCAAATCGGGGCTGCCGGAAAATGCGCCGAGGTCGAAGTTTTCGAGGTACAAATCGCCGGAATAGCGAGCCTTTTCCTTGCCTTCCCTCAGTTTCAGGTTCATGAACATGGTCGCCGAGCCGATGTCGGTGCGCAGGCGCCCGTCCGCCACGAAGTCCACGAAGAAGCCGTCGAATTTTCCTGAAAAATCCAGGTTGCCCAGCTTGTCGAGCGAGGAGGCACGGATGCCGGGGATGAGTTTTCGCAGGGTCGCCACGTCGGTTTGCAGGCGGTCGAGGTTCAGGTGCAAAAACTGCTCGTCGGGCACGGCAAGGTTGCGGGTGCTGAAACTGCCTTCGAGGTGCAGCCCTTCGCCGATGTGGATGTGCAGATTTTTGCCATCGAGACCGTTCACTTCTCCTTTCAAAGTGCCGTCAATTTCCACCACCTGGTCTGCATTTTCCCGGAAAAACGGGTTGTTCCGAAGTGTCGGAACGAAAGCCATGATGTCTCGCAGCGCCACCGAAGCCTGGTTGAAGCGCCCTTCCATCTTGACTTCGTTGGTGAAATCTTCCCAGGCGTGGTAGGTTTTGTACTTAAAAATCAGCGTGTCGCCGATGGTGGTTTGCGGCGTCCGCAAATTCAAACCGAGCAATTTCATGCCTTCGCAAGTCAGGGTAGCGTCTTTCGCAGACAGGTTTTCGAGGACAAAACCGCTGCTCTCCCGTGCGGCGATTTTTTTGATTTCGCCGGAAAATTCAAGCTCGGAAAAAGTGAAATCGTTGATTTTTATGTAGAGGTCAAAAACGTCTAAGTAGTTGAAATCCAGCACGTCAGGCGGTGCGATGCGGGTCGGTTCCTTGCGCTTGTTGTGCATGGAAAATACGCCGCTCGCCAGGTCGAATTGGTCAATGGTCACGACCAATTTGGTGGTGTCGGGGATTTGGGATTGGAGATTGGGGACTTGGGAATTGACGGTTGAGATTTTGTCGTTGGTCAGCTTCGCCGGTGGGAATTTTTCGAGCAGCGGCTTGCCGAGGTAGCTCCTGATTTTGATGAGCGGCTTGTCCAGTTCCAGGCTGGCGATATCGAGGCGTTTTTGCAGCAAATCGAAGCGGTCAAAATGCGCTTCCGCCGAGGTCAGGAATATGTCGAAGGTCTCACCTTTGACTGCATTTGGGCGGAAAAAATGGATGTTGTTCAGGTAAAGGTGGCGCAAGTTGAGATGGAAAGGCTTGCGCTGCGGGGCAGGTTCGTTGGTCGGTGGCTTGGCAAAATAGTCGAGCAAAAATTGGATGTTGTCTTCCGCCTCGCCTTCCAATCTTTCGATGCGAATCTCGGCGTCGCTCAGGCTCAAGGTCTCCACTTTGAACTTGCGGAACGGAATCAGGAACAAGCCGGAGTGATTGACTTTCAACTCGCCTGCATAAATCAAAGTGTCGCCGTGCTGGTCGGCTAAAAAAAATTCGTCAACGATGATTCTGTTGAAAATTCCCAGATAGACCCGCTCGATGGAAACCTTGGTGTGAAGCTCTTCGGAGAGATATTCGGTGAGTCGTTGCGCCGCCTTGCTTTGCACCCAGGGAATTTGAAAAAAACCAACCGGCAGCAAGATGAACAACGCCACCAAACGCAGCACCCACCGTAGCCAGCGGGGAATTCTGCCGGTGCGCCGGGGCAGTTTTTCAGAGATGGCGTGCGGCGCTTCGGTATGTTGGCTTTGATTGTCCATTCGATACTAGCGAGTCGTGCGATTTTGGATGAAAGACCGAAGGTAAGGTGTCGAGGTTAGGCGAAGGTTGCTGCCTTAACGAAAGTTTAGAGGGTAACAGGAAAGGGAGTGCATAGGTTGAAGGGTGTTTCAATTTGGAACGGCGGCACGACGGGCTTGAACAAGGCTAATTTTCCTTGCGTTTTTCAATAAAAATCGAGACTCATGTCGGGTTTGAGTGATGCCTCCGTGCCGCCAAACTCCAGTTTGGCGGTGGCTCCCTTCGCCAAACTGGAGTTTGGCGACACTTCTCTCACAAAGACGACATGAGCCAAAATCGAATACCATGAAAACGATAAGTCCAAGTACGTTGCCCCTGTATCACGATGAAAAAAAGCATCGGTTCCATTTCCGACTGGACGGAGGAAAAGACGCCCGTTTGGAGTACCGGATGCACAAACACCGGACGCCGCAAGTGGTAGATTTTACGCACACTTTTGTGCCGGAAGAGTTTCGGGAAATGGGCATTGCTTCGGAGTTGGTGGAGAAAAGCATTCAACATGCCAAGAAAAGCGGCTACCACGTTCACGCAACCTGTCCTTTCGTGGCTTGGTATCTGAGCCACCATCCAGAGTACAATGAAATTCGATGGGAAATGGCGCAGGGAGCGAGGTGATTTGACCGGCTTCAGGCTCGGCTTTGAAATTGATGGGCGCAAACTGTCAATTGATTTTCCGTTTGAGCAATTGCCTCGGCGAGCGGTTGGTCTTTTTTTGAAATGGAAAACGCTGCCGCCAGCCCGATGGCTTTGATTTCCTCCTCGCTGGCTTCCACCGAGCCGCAAAATGCTACGACTGGGACGCCAAATTTTCCCGCCCGCTTGCAGATGCCGTGAATCAACTTGCCATGCGCCGTCTGCCCGTCGAGCCTGCCTTCGCCGGTGATTACCAAATCTGCAGTTTTCAATTTTTCATCAAACCCAGTCAAATTGAGGATAGTCTCGCTGCCGGGTCGCAGAATTGCTCCGAGAAAAGCCATTGCGCCAGCGCCCAAACCGCCTGCTGCGCCTGCGCCGGGGATTTGCGAGAAGTCTTTTCCGAAGTGATTTTTCAGGATGGCTGAAAAATGGCGCAAGCCTTTATCGAGCGATGCAACTGCTTGTTTGTCAGCGCCTTTTTGATGGGCGTAGGTGTAAGCTGCGCCGGTTTTTCCGAACAAGGGATTGTTCACGTCGCAGAGTACCTCGCAAGTCCAGTCAGCACTTTGAGTGCTGACTGGACTGATGAAAACCATTTTTTCAACTCGGCTAAGATTTTTTCCCACCGGCAAAAGTTCCTCGCCATTTTCTGACAAAAACCGCCAGCCCAACGCCGCCGCCATGCCCATTCCAGCATCATTCGTGGCGCTCCCGCCGATGGCAAGCATGATTTTTTTTGCACCCCTCAAAGCGGCATCCAGAATGAGTTGCCCCGTGCCGCAAGTGCTGGTTTCCAGCGGGTTGCGCTCTGGAAGGGCGAGCAATTGCAGCCCCGATGCTTGCGCCATTTCGATGAAAGCCACCTCGCCTGCGAGCAAGTATTTCGCTTCGACAGGTCGAAAAAACGGGTCGGCAACTTCGACAGAAATCATGTCGCCGCCCAGGTGAAATTGAAGGATTTCCGCCGTGCCTTCGCCGCCGTCGGCAAGTGGAAAGAGGATGGTTTGAGCGCCTGGCGAGGATTTGCGGATGCCTCGCTCGATGGCTTGGCAAGCTGCCAAAGACGGAAGAGCGTCTTTGAAGGAATCGGCGGCGATGAGGATTTTCATTATTTTTTGAACTAGGATAACCGGGATAGAAAAGGATTTTTCAGGATTGGGACGGGCGATTCCCGTCCCAGTCCTGAAAAATCCTTTTCTATCCCGGTTATCCTAGTTCAAATTAATATGCCACACCTAACTTCTTGAAAATGAAGTGCAACAACCAGGCGGGCCCAATCAGCAGGAACTGCAAATCCTGCAAAAAAGAAGGCTTTTTTCCTTCGATTTTATGCCCGATAAACTGCCCAATCCAGGCAACAACAAAGATGACAAGCGACACAATTGCAAGCTGCCCGGCGTCCCTTCCCACCGCTTCGTAAATGGCATTCACGCCAAAAACCATTGCCCCGCCAATCAGGACAAAGCCTAAAAACATGGGCAGCGACAGCCGCAAATAATAAACTAAGGCAGCGAGCAAAAACACTGTCGCCCAATTGCAAAGCAACCCCCGGTCGTCGGGAAACGGAATGGAATACAGCAAGCCGAACAGGCTGAACATGATGCTCGGCACACAAATCCAGTGGATGAATTTATTGGTAGCGTTTTGGTGGCTTTCGCCGTACTTGTCGAGGAGGAGGTCAATTGCTTTTGCCATGATTTCGAGTGATTGGATGGCTAAATGGTTGAATGGTTGGATGGTTAAATGGCTGAATGGTTGCTCAACCATTCAGCCATTTAACCATTCAACCATTTAGCCATTCAACAAAGGTAAATTTCAGTGCGGAAAAACCTCCAAAGCCATCGCCACCGCCTTCTCAAATTCCACCCGTTCGATGCCCGTTTCCACGCCTTCCTTTTCAAAATAATACACCATATTTTCCGTCGGCATGTTGCCAGTCAGGTCATCTTTTGCCATCGGGCAACCGCCAAAACCTTTGATTGCACCGTCGAAACGAGAGCAACCGCTCTGCCAGGCGGCGGCGATTTTTTCCTTCCAATTGTGTGGTTCGGTGTGCAAGTGAGCGCCGATTTCGATGCCCCTGGGTTGGTAGTGGGGGATGAGGCGGGAAAAAAGGTAGGTGATGTTAGCCGGGTTGGAGACGCCGATGGTGTCGGAAAGTTGGAGGATTCGGATTCCCATGTCGGCGAGTTTGTCCACCCATTTCACCACGATTTCGACATTCCAGGGGTCGCCGTAAGGATTGCCGAAGCCCATGCTGACATAGACGACAAGCTGTTTTCCGCTCCCTGCGCAGATGTCTTGAATCTCCTGCACCCGCACGAGCGACTCTTCGATGGTGGCGTTGGTGTTGCGGATTTGGAAGGTTTCGGAAATGGAAAATGGGTAGCCCAGGTAAGCGATTTCCTCAAATTGCGCAGCATCGCTGGCTCCTCTGGCGTTGGCGACGATGGCTAACAGGCGGCTTTTTGTGCCGGTCAAATTAAGTAGTTGCAGCACTTCCGCCGTGTCCCGCATCTGCGGAATGGCTTTCGGCGACACGAAACTGCCGAAGTCAATCGTATCAAAACCAGCTTTGAGCAACTGGTTGATGTAGGCGGCTTTGACTTCCGTGGGAATGAAATCTTTCAAGCCTTGCATGGCGTCTCTCGGACATTCGATGAACTTGAGCATACGCTGGTCAAAATTTGGTGCAGGAAGGTGGCGAAGGTAGGTTGTGAAGTTCAAGTTTCAGGGTTTCGGGTTTCAAGGTTCGGGCTACTTTCGCCCGCAAATTTTTTAAACGATGAAAAAAGCACTTTGGATGAGCGCAGGTTTCCTGCTTTTTATTCTTGGATTTTCGGCGCTGGTGTTGAGCCTGGTGGGCGTGCAGCTTGCGTTTTTGACTTGGCTCGATGCGCCGGGGCGGCTGTTTGGGTTTTTAATGAAGATTTTGATGGTGGTGGCGGGGATTGTGGTGGTGTATTTGGCTTCGACGGATTGGCGGGCGGAGGAGTAGTTTTAAGAGAGAGGTTTTTGAGTGAAAAATTTTGAAAAAATTTTTCACTCAAAAACCTCTCTCTCAACAGGTTAAAGTGAAATCTCCCCCGTCGGCAACCGTATCCCAATCAGCCACCCCGTCCCGTCATACTTCCCTTTTTTAAAAGAACTCACCACGTCGAAGCGGAACAACCGAGCCACGCCAAAGCCAATATTGTCCAAGCCCAGCGACAGTTCCGTGTAATCCTTTTCCTCCGAAGTATATAAAAACGCTGCGCCCGCCACCAGCGACCAACCCAGCTTTTTCACCAGCGGCAGCTTGTCGGTCAGGAAGCCTTTGAAATTGTGTTCCCAATGTCCTTCCAGCCAGGCGTTGCGAGTGCTGTAAGTGTAGTAAGGCAGGCGTTTGAAGCCGCTCAGGTACTGCTCCGGATTGCCGATATTGGTCTCGTTTCCGAGGAAATGTTTGAAGTCCTGGAAATACAACTGCTTGTCGTACAGGAACTTGCCTGCCTCTAAACGAAAGCTGCTCACCCCACCCAAGCCCAATGCGATGTCTGATTTTGAAAGTACGGCGGAAACCCTGCCGTAGTCTGCGGTGGCGTTGCCGAGCGGCACACCGCCCCGATAGTGAACCCAAATGTCGGGGAACTTGCTGCCCATGATGTACTTGGCATCGGGATAGTCCAAGTACTTCTGTTTCAAGCGAATGCGCAAACTCAAACCCACAGACATCGCCTCGCTTTGCGACAATTCGCCGTCGCCGATGCGGTCGTTTTCCGGCACGTTTGGCTCGTATTCCCGGTCGTCCCGGTGGAAAAAACTGTAGTCAGAATGGTTGACCAGCGGCGCTCGCCTCGCCCATTGACCGATGGCAAAAAACAAAAGCCCGTTGGAAATTTCCCGGCGGAACTCGCCCCGCACGAAAGTCTTGTCAAACAACCGGATGTGGTTTTCCCTGAAAAACAGCGAGTACGAGGTATTGATGAGCGTCGAAATCGGGTTTGCCTCGAAAAACTGAGCTGTCTCCCTGCCGCCGGAGAGGGTGAGGCGGGCAAAATGTTTCGGGTCGAAATGGTAGTTCAGCTCGCCGGACGCCCTGAATTTTTCCTCGGAAAAGCCATAGTTGACCTTCGTTTTCAGCGAAAGCCGCCGGTTGCGCTCCTTGTCGAAAGCCTTGTCGTAACCCAAACCCAGGTGGACGTTAGTGCCTTGCACCGTGTTGAATTGAATGGTGTTGATGGGCGATTCGACGGTGTAAGACGTTCTTTTCCAGGAGTTTGCGTGGGTGTAGCCGAAAAGCAGCTTGCCAAATTTGAGCTTGTTGTTTTTCCGGTCAATCGAATCCAGGTAGGTTTTGGACTCCCGGATGATTTGGATGCTGTCCTTTTTCACATAGTCTTTTGACTCCTCGACGGTCAGCGGCACGGGGCGGGTGTCGTTCCAGTAGGCAGTGTCTTTTTCGTTGGCGCCGGGTTCGACTTTCATCAATTGATTGCCAAAAAAGTCCTCCGCCAGTTGCGGCTGCAAATTGTAGCCGGTGTAAATCGCTGTGAAACTGCCGCCAAACTTGAACCCGAACAGCCCGCCCGACGAGATGAAAGTCTGCGAAAACAGCCGCCAGACATCCGGCGCAGCCACCGGCACATGCGTTTGGCGCACAAAAAAAGTGTCGAACAAAGGCTGCTGAATATTCACGCCCCGCAGGAAAAGGTCGGTGCTTTGGATATTCCACGAGCCGTCCACGATGTAAATAATGCCTTGATAAACAGGGTCTTGCAGGTTTTTGGGAATCACACTGATTTTATGGATGAGCCTGTTTTCCTCGTCCGTCAGCGTGCCTTCGAGCCGGTAGCGATAGTAGCCGAGCGCCCCGTCGGCGATGGGCGAAATGAGGTTGCGACCGAAGGAGACGAAGTTTTTGTAAAAATCAATGTCCATTTCCCGTGCGCTGTTGAAGCTGAAACCCTGGTTGTTGCCGCTGACTTTGCTGGAAACCATCACTTCTTTGTAGCGGTCGGGCTGGCGGAAGTAGAGTTTGGAAACCGATTCGGAGAGGTAAACGATGCCTTGCCGGTTCGAGTCGAGGCTGCCTTCGAGGTCGCCGACTTCCTGCCCCAGAATCTTTTCCGGCGCAGTCAGCAGCTTGATATTTCCCTTCACGTACACGTCGCAACTGTATTCTTTGACCTGCCGCAAGTAATACTCCCGCTTCCCGATGGCTTTGCGAATAATGGCATAGGCAGGGTCTTCCGCATTGGCTCGCACGACGACCTCGCCCAGTTCGATGGCTTCAGGCGCAAGGCTCACGTTCAGGCGGACGGGCTTGCCTTCGAGCCGCACGGTTTCGATTTTTTGTTTGTAGCCAATGTATTGAAAGACAAGCTGGTAGCTGCCGTTTTTCAATTCCAGGAAATACTCTCCATCCACATTTGTAGTCGTGCCGGTAGTCGTTCCTTGCACGTAAACAGTGGCGAAAGGGAGCGGCTCGCCGCCAGTGTCGGTGACGATGCCTTTGACTTGGGCGAGGAGTTGGAAATTCAAAAACAGGAAAAACAGGAGTAAAAATGGTCGGGTAATCATTCAAACGAGTTTTGCAAATGAGGCGGTAAAAGTAAAGGATGGTTGGTTAAACGAAATCGGGGAAGCGGCGACGTGCCGCTTCCCCGATTTTTTAGGTGAAAACTGCTGGCTTGGCATCAATCCCACACATAAACCATCTCCACCCGCCTGTTCAGCAAGCGGGTTTCCGCATTGACATTTGAAGCGGCGGGCATTTTTTCACCGTAATATTCCACCACCAACTGCTCCTTCGGAACGCCCCGGTTGCGCAAGTAAAAATGCACCGCCTCCGCCCGCTCCTTCGACAGACGCAGGTTGTATTCTTCCGAACCGGTGTCGTCGGTGTGCCCTTGGATGCGCACTTTCCAGCCGGCTTTGCCCACCACCAACTCCGCCAATTTGTCGAGGTAGGGGAAGGAAGACTTGTTGATATCGCTGCTGTTCACGTCGAAACGGAGGTTGTTTTCTGCCAGGTAACGAATGTTTTCTTCGCCTGCCGTCGGTGCAGGGCAACCATTTTCAAAAGACTCGCCCGGCGTTTTTGGGCAGAGGTCGTCTTCGTTGGGAATGCCGTCGCCGTCGGCATCGAGCGCCGGGCAACCGGCGTCGGCGAAGGTGCCCGCCTGGTCGGGGCACTTGTCTTTTTCGTCCACGATGCCATCCTGGTCAGCGTCGCAAGCCACCGGGCAGCCGCCGCAAAATGCACCGCCAGCCACGTCGGGGCAACGGTCGGCGAAGTCGGGTGTGCCGTCGCCATCCCGGTCAGGTGGCGGAGGAAAGAGCGGTTTTTCCGGGCAACCATTTTCCTTGCGGATGCCTGGTTCGTCGGGGCAATCGTCGTTGTTGTCGGCGATGCCATCGGCGTCCCGGTCTTTGGGTTTGCCAAATTTGTAACCCAACGTGATTTCGTGGCTGCCGGAGTTGGTTGTTTTTAAATCGTTGAGTGTCAGGTCGTAAGCGTAGGCGATGGTCAAACCTTTCGACGACTCCCAACCGACGAGAGCAGCCGCTGCGTCGCCTGCCCGGTAGCTTCCTCCAAGCCAAAAGCCGTTCAGCATTGCCCGCAGGGAAACGTCGTATTGCAGGGGCGCTCCCTCCACGTATTTCACCAAAACCGAAGGCTCGACGGCAAACTTGTCCGACAGTTGACGCCGGTAGCCAGCCATGCCGAAATAGTGCGGAACGCTTGCGCCGCCCGGCGCTACATCGTTGGAATTCAACGGTTTGCTGTAAATCTGCGGAGCGGAAATGCCGAGGTACAAGCCATTTTTTACCTGAAAATAAATCCCGGCGGAGACTTCCGGCAACCAGCCGCCCTTGCCCGTTTCCATCAACGAAGGGTCCAGCGCCACGTCTTGTTCGTTGCCACCTTTCAGCCGGACGTTTCCGCCGACGGCGGAAACGCCAATGTTCAGGCGTCCAAGTCCTTGAAATTCAAAACCGTAACTCACTGCCACCGAGCCGCCGGTGCGCTGCAATTGCCCCGCCGCATCGTTGAAAAGGTAACCGCCCAAGCCCAAGCTGCGCCCCACCGGTGCGTGTGCCGAAAGCACCTGCGTCATCGGCGCATCTTCCAATCCGACCCACTGCCGCCGGTAGCTCAATCGAGTATCGAGGCTCCCGGACGAGCCTGCCAAAGCAGGATTGAAACCAAAACCATTGAGCAAATAATGGCTGAACAAAGGCTGTTGCTGCGCCGCAGCAGATGCTGCGACGAAGAGGAGAAATATGATGTGTTTTGCTTTTTGCATGTTGTGTAAGTTGCCAAAGTTGCAAGTCCAGTTAGCACTTAAAGTGCTAACTGGACTGACTTTCAGCGAATTATGGTTACCGACCCGCTGCGAACCGTCTTCTCGGCGTCGTTCAGCTCGATGATGAAAAAATAAGCGCCGCTCGGCAGTGGCTCACCTGTCTGGCTCGTGCCTGCCCAATCATTCCCGTAGTCCTTTTCGCTCCAAACCAGCGAGCCCCAACGGTTGAAAATTTTCACTTCGCTGCCAGGAAAAAGCGAGATATCGCTGACGACCCAGGCATCGTTTTGCCCGTCGCCGTTGGGCGTGAGAAAGACGCCTGCGCCGGTTTCGCAAAACAGCCCGACCGTCTCAGTTTGCGAAGTCGTGCAGCCCTTGCTGTCGGTCACGGTGACGGAATAGGCTTGATTTCCAAGCCCTTGCGCCGTTTCGCTTGCCTGTCCGTCCGACCAGGTGAAGCTGAAAGGAGGTGTGCCGCCTGCTGCGACCGCCACGATTTTGCCCTTGCGAATATCTCCACACGAGTCGTTGCTGGCGGTCAGGCTCGCCGAAACGGTGTCCGCAGGTTCGCCGATGATTGCCTCGCCAATTGAGGAGCAGCCGATGGCGTCCGTCACGGTGAAAGAATACGTTCCTGCCGCCACCCCGTCGAGCGTTTCCGATTGGCTGCCATTTGACCAGGCGACGGAAAACGGAGCTTCGCCGCCGGTAAATTCCAGGGTGGCTTTGCCGTCCTGACCGCCCTTGCAACTGGTCATCGAGGCAACCGGATTGGAGGAAAAACCAAGCGCATCCACCTGCACGTCGAGCATCGAAATGCGCTGGCAGTCTGGCGTGGTGACTTTGAGGCGCACCGTTTTTTTCCCGGTTGTGTCGAAAGCGACGCCTTGTGGATTCGCCAGATTGGAAGTCTGCGGAAAGCCGCCTGCGCCAAAATCCCACTCGAAAGTGGCTTGGCTGGCGTCGGCTGCGCCGGTGAAAGTGAAGTTGAAAGTCGTGCCGCAGTTGGCGTTGATTGCCTGCACGTCGAAGCTGGCGAGGTCGAGGCAATTGTCGCCGCTGGGTTGCTGAAAACCTTGCGTGACGATGCTGGTGTCGTTGTCCAGCGTGGTGCAGCCAGGGCATTGACCGAAGGTGGCAGTCAGTCCGCCGCCGCTGCTCATCCAGGTCTTGCCGGTGCTACAAAGGACGGCTCGGACGATGCTTTGCGCTTGCGCAATTTGACCCAGCCCCAGGCACGCACACATTATTAGTATGGTGTGAATTTGCTTTTTCATGTTCATGGGTAATTAGTGATTGGTGATTGGTGATTGGTGATTGGGGCATCCCAATCACCAGTCACCAATCACCAATCACCAATCACTAATTGCCTTCATCCATCAGGTACCCCGTCAAAATCAGCTCGTTGTACGAAGCCGGTTTATCAATGCTGACGTTTTCCGGCAGGGTGATGATGCGGCTGCCGCTGTTCAGGCTTGGGTTGTAAAATTCAAGTTCAATGCTGTTCACCACCAATTTGGCAGGCTCATTCACGGGGAAACCGCTTTTCACGTAGAAAGCCTTGCCCGCCGGAATGGTATAGTTGCCGTTAGTCAAATCAACAATGACAGGCTGCACGGCAGCGGACGTATCTACCAGAAAACCAGTGCAATAGCAGTTTGCGATTTTTGAGTCTGGAGGAAAAACAGGCATGTTCGGCGTGACGGGCTGCGTGCCGAAGCCATCAATGTAAAGCGTCGAAGCGCCCGCCGTCACGTAGAAATTTTTGCCGGAAGGCACGGTGAAATTCTGGTCGAGCAGAAAAACATGTTTGCCTGTGATGCCTTGCGGAAAATCGGCGGAAGCGCCAACGCTGCCGCCGCTGCCCCCTCCGGCGATGCTCAATGCGACCGTCGCCGTGTCGGAAAGCGTTGATTTGCCAGCCTTTTCAGCGAAAAGCGAATACGGCACGGAGAGAATTTGCGTCGTGCCCAGGTTGGTAAAATTCGACCCACCGGCAGCGTCCATTTCGATGCGGAGGAAGAATTTATTCTTGTGCCAAGGAATGTTTTTGAAAGCCAGTTGGAAGCCGCCGGCGTAAACGCCATTGCCAATTTCGAGGCTGAAAAGCCCGAATTGGTCAGTCGTCGCATCGTGAATTTCCATCCAATCCACGGGCCCATTCGGGTTGCCCCGCACGACGGAAGCCCTGATTTTGATAGCCTTGTCAAAAAGGTCGTTGCCGTTGGCGTCTTTGGCGACTGCCTGATAGCAAACCGCCTGCGGCGCTTGGGCTTGGAGCGCCAGGCAAAAAAGGCAGCAGAGGATTGAAAATAGTGTTGCTTTTTTCATGGGACAAATTGAACTGCGCCATTTGGCAATGCCAGCGATGGTTGAAAATCACGGGCAATTGTCAGCAGGCGACATTGCTGAAAATGAATATTGAAATGAATTGACTGAGTTTTGCTTGTGTGGAAAATCGTGTGTGGATTGCCTTCAGGTCTTGTGATTCCTGGGGCATTCAGTAAGATAAAGAGGCAAAAAATAGGAGAAAAAAAATGGTGGGCTGAGGCGTATGTTCAAGTGTTCAAAGCTGCTACGTGTTCTAATTATTTTTAAATACCGATAAAAAATGATGCCAAACCAAGTCTGCTTACGGGCAAACAAATTGAAAGTTTCAAGAATTTTTCGCTGGCGCAAAATTAGTCTGAAACGTCGGCAGGGTTCAAAACCCTGCCGACGTTGGGGGCGATGGTTTGCGACTAACCTTTCCGAAAGTTTCAAACTTTCGGAAAGGTGGGTGTCCTGGATTTTTGCAATAACCTTCCTGACGGTGCTTGCTTTCAACCCTGGGTTTGCGCAGCCAATCGAAAGATGCGGCGTCGGGGCGCATCGCTCGCAGAAGTTAGGCGGTAACTTGAACTTACCGCCTAACTTGGTTCAAACTCGCTCCATTGTCACGATTCCGGTGGTCGTTCACGTCGTCTGGCACTCGGCGGCGGAGAACATTTCCGACGAGCAGATTCACTCCCAAATCGAAGTGCTGAACCAGGATTTTCGGAAAATGAACGCCGAGGTTTCCGGCATTCCCGCTGTTTTTCAAGGAGTTGCGGCGGATGTTGAGTTCGAGTTTTGCCTCGCAACTCAAGACCCGGAAGGCAAGACGACCACCGGCATCACCCGCAGCTACACGCAAAATTCGGTCGGCATCGGCGGCACGCCTGCCATTCACTACGAAGACCAGGGCGGCGCAGACGCCTGGAATTCAGCGCATTACCTGAATATTTGGGTGGCAAAATTCGCAGGCGGCGTCGGCGGCATCGGCTCGTTTCCCGGCGAAGACCCTCCGGCGGAGGATGGCATCGAGATTGACTACCGGCAGTTCGGAACGCTCCTCGTCGAGCCGCCGTACCACCTAGGCAGAACGACGACCCACGAAATCGGGCACTATTTCAACCTCGAACATCCCTGGGGACCCGGCATCAGCGACTGCTGCGAAGACGATTTTGTGAACGACACGCCGCCTGCCTGCGAGACTTATCTGGCGCAATGCCCGACCCACCCGGTGACCTCGTGCAGTAGTCCCGACCAGTTCATGAATTTCATGTTTTACACCGACGACGCTTGCATGGCGATGTTTACGCAAGGGCAAAAACAGCGGATGTTGGCGGCGCTGAATGAATTTCGGGCGGGATTGCTGACTTCGCAAGGGTGCCAGCCGGTGGCGGTGGGCGAGAAATTTTCAGGCGCCGAGTTGGTCGTTTTTCAGAATCCTGTGAAAGGGAGTTTACAGTTTGAAATAAAAAACCGGGCGGCGGGGACTTGGCGGGCGAGGCTTTTTGATTCGATTGGCAGGGAGGTTTTTAGGCAGGAAGTTGAAGCTGGAACGCCTGTATTTATTGGTATTTCAGAGCTGGCACCTGGAGTTCTTTGGCTTGAAATCGAGAAAAACGGATTGTGGCTGATTAAAAAAGTAGCTGTCTATTGACCGCGACGGAAATGTCATCCCGAGTGCTCGGGATGACATTTCTACACCTTCAGTACCCATACTTTTCCTTCCACCGCTCCCGCAACCACTGCCGCACCCGCTCCTCCGCCGGGTTGCCGCCAGGCTCGAAAATCTTCCTCCCGACCAATTCCTGCGGCAAAAACTCTTGCTCCACGAAGCCCTTTTCGAAATCGTGAGCGTACTTGTAATTCTTGCCGTAGCTCAAATCCTTCATCAATTTCGTCGGCGCATTTCGGATGTGCAGGGGCACGGAAAGTGTACCCGTTTGCCGCACCAATTCCAAGGCATCAGTGATAGCCTTGTAAGTAGAATTGCTTTTGGGCGAGGTGGCGAGATAGACCGCCGTTTGCGAAAGGATAATTCTCGCCTCTGGCAAACCCACTGCCCGGCAGGCATCCCAGCAAGTGGTTGCCAGCAGCAACGCATTCGGATTTGCCAACCCGATGTCTTCGGAAGCCAGGATAATCATGCGCCGGGCAATGAACTCGATGTCTTCGCCGCCCTCAACCATGCGGGCGAGCCAATAAACGGCAGCATTCGGGTCGCTGCCTCGCATGGATTTGATGAAAGCGCTGGCGATGTCGTAGTGCATCTCGCCGCTCTTGTCGTAGATGGCGAGGTTGGTTTGGATGGCATTTTCCACCAACTCATTCGTGACGGTCAATTTTTCGCCCTCTTTTTGCAGGCTGGTCACCAATTCCAGCACGTTGAGCAACTTGCGGGCGTCGCCGCCGGAGAACATCAGCAGGGCGTCGTGCTCGGCGATTTCGATGTCTTTTCCCTTCAAATATTCGTCCTCCCGGAGCGCCCGGTTGACCAGGTCAACCAATTCCTCTTTTTCCAAAGGCTTCAAAACATAGACCTGACAACGGGAAAGCAAAGCCGAAATCACCTCGAAACTGGGGTTCTCCGTCGTCGCCCCGATGAGCGTGACGATGCCTTTTTCGACCGCACCGAGCAGCGAATCCTGTTGCGATTTCGAGAAGCGATGAATTTCATCAATGAAAAGAATGGGATTGGGCGCGGAGAAAAACTTTTGGCTTTGCGCCTTTTCGATGACTTCCCGCACGTCCTTGACGCCTGAATTCACGGCGCTCAACGTGAAAAACGGGCGCTTGAGTTGGTGAGAAATGATGCTGGCGAGCGTGGTTTTTCCAACGCCGGGAGGTCCCCACAAAATCATGCTGGGCAGCTTGCCGCTCTCGATGGCTTGGCGCAGGATGGCGCCCTCGCCGACCAGGTGGCGTTGCCCAACGTAGTGGTCGAGGGAGGTGGGGCGCATGCGGTCGGCTAACGGTGGCGGCATAAAGCCAAAGGTAAAAAAAGTTTTTCCCGCCCCGCCCAACCTCTCGCCGCCTACCTTCGTGATGCCTTTCAAAAACAACCTTCATTCTTTCAAAACTAAAAATTCATGATTTACAGAATTACCCAACTCCTTCTCTTTCTGGGCTTTGCGCTCTCGCTGAACGCCCAAACTTACAACGTCACCGTCGGCGGAACGGTCACCGATGCCAACGGCGGACTCATTCCAGGCGCTTACCTCATGGTCAGCATAGTGCCGAACAATCCGCTGGGGTTCAGCTATTCGAACCTCGTGCAGACGGATAGCTCCGGCAATTATTCCGAC
Source organism: uncultured Saprospiraceae bacterium (assembly GCA_964533005.1). GTDB lineage: Bacteria > Bacteroidota > Bacteroidia > Chitinophagales > Saprospiraceae > UBA6168. The sequence continues at coordinate 2,246 of CAZHLB010000017.1, read as the reverse complement.
CAAATCGAAGTGCCGAACACGACGCAGCAAGGCTCAGTCATCGTGGCGATTATTGATTGCGACAGCAATTCGGTCACCCAAACTGCCTACTTCGGCGCAGGCTCGAATAACGTTTTCGACCTGGATTTTACCTTCTGCGGCGACCCCGCCGGTGGAAGTTGCAATGCTTGGATTTCCGTTCAGTACACCTCCGCCGGAGCGGTTTTGACCGTGCAGGCGATAGGGGATGCGCCGTTCACCTATTTTTGGAGCAACGCCAGCGGCACGAGCAATCCAACCTTAACCGTCACTCAATCAGGCACTTATTGCGTGGTCGTGGCGGATTCGAGCGGCTGCTCGACTTCGGCTTGCATCACGGTTCAGATGCCTGGCGGCAACAATTGCTCCGTGCAAACGCAGGTGGATTCCACCAACGTCGGCAGCTTGGTGGTCGCCGCATACCCCACCGGCACTGCGCCTTTCACTTACCTCTGGAACAATGGCGCTGCCACTCAGACCATTCCTTTCCAGGCAGCAGGCGTGAATATTTGCGTCACCGTCACCGACGCAACCGGCTGCGTGGCGACCGACTGCCTTTTTGGGCCGCCGCCAGGTTGCAACGTGACGATAACGGTCAATCCAAACACCGTCGGTTTGTGGGCAAGTCCAACCGGAACAGCGCCTTTCACTTTTCTTTGGAACACGGGTCAGACGACGCAAAACCTTATTCCACCTGCACTTTTCGGGGTCTATTGCGTCACCGTGACGGACGCAAACGGCTGCACGGCGTCTGCTTGCTACCAGTGGGGCGGCGGCGTAGGCTGTGGCGTCGCCATCATTTCCGACTCCATTCCGTCCACCCCGGCAGGCACCTGGCTTCATGCAGAGGCTTGGGGAATTGCGCCTTTCACCTATCAATGGAGCGTCCAAAATGCCAACACACAAAACATTTTGGTTGGCAACACCGGCACGTACTGCTTGACCGTCACTGACGCAAGTGGTTGCACTGCAAGCGATTGCGTCACACTTGGAAGCAACAATTGCGTAGTCAACATCATTGAAGGCAATGCTTCGCTCTTTGCCGTTGTGTCGAGCGTGGCTGGTTGGACTTTTCAATGGAGCAACGGTCAGACAGGGCAATCCATCGTGCCCACCACCTCCGGGAATTACTGCGTGACGGCAACCAACTCGGCTGCGAACTGCGTTGCCACCGCTTGTTTTCAATACCTGTCGCCCAATATTTATGGACTCAGCGGCTTCGTCTTGCAGCCTGATTCCAACCTCGCCGTGCTACTGCAAGGCAAGGCGGAACTGTTCCAACTCGACCCTGCGACCGCCGTTCCTACGCTCGTGGATTCGGTAGAACTGGAAGGCAGTGCGCCGGGCACGATTGGCTCATTTTACGATTTCGGGCAAGTAGCGGCTGGCGTCTATGTGGTGAAAATTTCACTCGACCCCGCCTCGCCTTATTTTGATGAATACCTGCCGACCTACTACGGCAACGTGCTGCTTTGGCAAAATGCCCTCGAAATCACGGTGCCACATGGCGGCGGCTATTTCAACGTCGTGCTCGTGGATGGCAACCCTTTTGGCAGTGGAAATGGCGATGGTGTCATCTCCGGAACGGTCACCGACGGCGACGGCTTCACCGCCAACGGCAGCGGCAACCGAGGCGGCGGCGACCCCTTGCCCAATGTCTCGATTTTGCTTTTTGACGAGCAAGAGCAGCCCCTCTCGCACACATTGACTGACGCAGACGGCAAATATCAGTTTGAAAACCTGCCTTTCGGAACCTACAAAGTCGGCGTGGAAATCACCGGCATGGAGCAAGCCTGGCGCTGGGTGACTTTGACCCATGAAAATCCGGCGGCGGAAAATCAGGATTTCAGCGTGTCGGAAAGCGGCGTCAGCGATGCCGGTGAAACGGTGAAAATGGCGCTGCCGACGCTTTCGGCGCAGCCCAATCCGGTGCGGGACGTGCTTACTATAAACGTGCAATCGCCTGCCAATTTCGAGGCTCGCCTCAGCCTAAGTTCGGCGACCGGCGGCGAGGTTTTCGGGCAAATGAAGCCCATTGCCAAAGGCAATCAGACGCTGCAAATTCAAGTCGGCGACCTGCCTGCGGGGCTGTATTTTCTGAACCTGACCGGCGGCAGCGGGGTCGTTTCGACCAGAATAATGAAGAAATAAGGTAACTGTCTGGCACGTCTACCTCCCTGCGTCTCCAAGTCGCTTTTGTCATCTTCGCAGAAGACCTACAAAGTCTG